>DYKC01000012.1 GCA_020722825.1 Vermiphilus sp. | reverse complement strand
CCTTCAGGGTTATTATATACTTTTTTCACCTTATTTCACCCTGAAAAGTGGTCCATCTTTTCCGGAGCATTATAGTTGGGACTTATAGTTTTCTTCTCAGGCCATATTCTGGCTAATCTTGCCTGGTATACTCTTGTATCTTTCATTAAGCAGAGGGAAGTGATTTATCTCTATGTATATTTACAGGAGAATACTTAAGATGTGTGCCCTTATTATAATCTCCTTCGGCCTGTATTTCGGGATAAAAGCCATTTTATAAAGGAATTTCTATTTGACAGAGAGACGAGCAGGGGGTTTAATATATTGGACAATAAGAGGAAAAATGCTAATACCAATTAATTAGAAAGGAGCGGAATGAGTACAATTGTTACCGGAGGGGCAGGATTCATAGGCAGTTGTCTTGTTAAGAGATTAAACGAAAGTGGGATGGATGATATAGTTGTTGTGGACCATCTGGGAAACAATCCTGAAAAATGGAAGAACCTGAATGGTTTAAGATTCAAGGATTATATAGAGAAAGACGAGTTTTTCAAAAGGATTGAGAACAATAGAGTGAATGGTATAAATAACATTGTTCATCTTGGTGCCTGTGCAGATACTACTGAAAAAAACCTGACTTATCTGTATTATAACAACTTTTTATATTCTCAGATACTGGCTGAATGGGCCATAAAAAATAAGGTGTGTTTTGCATATGCTTCTTCTGCTGCTGTGTACGGCAACGGTAGCGGGCCGCTGAACGGATATGGGCTTTCAAAATACCTTTTTGATAAGTGGCTCTTAAACAATAAGATGGAAAACTCAGTAATCGGGTTCAGGTTTTACAATGTCTATGGTCCAAATGAATACCACAAAGGAAATATGGCAAGCATGATATTTAAAGGATGGAAGGAGATAAAAGAAACAGGGATGTTGCATCTATTCAAATCTTACAGAAGTGAATACAGAGATGGAGAGCAGAAACGGGACTTTATTTACGTAACGGATGTGGTTGACATTATGGTTTATTTGTTATTTGAGGATAGGCATAAAGGGATTTTTGATATCGGAACAGGCAGGGCAAGAAGTTTTAACGAACTTGCATCTGTTTTATTCAAAACAATGGGGTTACCGGAAAAAGTTGTTTACAAGGATATGCCCGAAGATATAAAAAAGAGTTACCAGTATTTTACTCAATCTGATGTAAAAAAACTCAGGGACTCAGGATACAAAAGACCCTTTTTAAATATTGAAGAGGGGATACTGCAGTATATAAAACATTTGGAAGAAAAATTTTGTGCTGAAGGTACTAACTTATAAAATTATCTGAGTTTTATCAGGCAATATGGAATTCTTCAGTGGTCAAGTCCAATTTCTTCTGGAAAAAGATTTCTTTTGTAAGATATCCCTATCGGTTTTAACTAATCTTTTTCTAAAAACCTGTTTTTTAAGGAACTAATTCTTAAAAATTCCAAAGAGCGACTGATTTTCCCCTTACTAACTTCTTTCATCCGTTAATAGGATACCTCACGCCATTATCTTTTTCCAGACATTTTAAGACATTACCCTGAAGAGGGTTTGCTAAAATGGAAGAATAGGTTAAACTGTTTCACTATACAGATGCAGTAATAAAAAGAGGAAACATAGACAGGATAAGAAAAAAGAGAGGTTTTGAGTAAATTAGAGTGGCGAAGTTGACTTGACAGGATTTTAGCAAAATTTACAATATGTGTGTGGATAAAATAATAGCCATCAGAAACCTGCATGTAGGTTTTGAAGAAACCGAGGTACTCAAAGGGATCAACCTTGATGTAACCAGAGGCGAGTCTATTGTTATAGTCGGAAGTTCAGGATGTGGAAAATCTGTGCTTCTGAAAACCATTCTCGGCCTTATAAAACCTGCCGAAGGAGAAATCTACATTTTTGGTAAAAAGACAACATCCCTGTCTGAGAAAAAAATGCTGGAAATACGAAAAAAGATTGGAATGGTCTTCCAGAGTTCAGCACTTTTTGACTCTATGAGCGTCTGGGAAAACGTGGGTTTTTACTATATCTACCACACCAAAATAGAAGAGGACAAGATAAAGGAAAAAACACTGGAAATCTTAGAAGATGTGGGGATGAAAAACTTTGAAAATTTTTTGCCTGAACAGTTGAGTGGTGGCATGAAAAAAAGGGTTTCTATAGCCAGAGCATTGATATCCCAGCCGGAAATACTTTTTTACGACGAGCCAACAACAGGTCTGGATCCCATAACAAGCGAGAACATAACAAATCTTATCAGAGAGATGCATGCGAGGTTTAAAACAACAGATATAACCGTTACGCATGATGTGAAACTTGCCTCAAGAATTTCAGATAGGATAGCACTGCTTGAAAATGGAACTATACAAGCAATGGGTAGTTTTGCAGAACTTAAGAAAAAAAGCAAAAGTCCGATTATACTGAGTTTCATAAATCGTCCCGGGGACCAAAAATGAAAAAAGACCAGATATCTCTTGAACTGCGGGTGGGTATCTTTATTATTGTCACAATAATAGCTGTTCTCCTTTTTATCTTCACGCAGGTAAAAAGAGGAGAATACAGAGGTTATGAAATCAGTGTTATGTTTGATTACGTAAGCGGTCTGGAAATAGGCTCACCAGTAAGAGTGAGTGGAGTAAAAGCAGGAGAGGTAAGAGACATAAAAATTTTATACTACATAAAACCTAAAGTCCTTGCAAAGTTGCGCTTAAGGCAGGATATCAAAATTGGTATACACAGCAGAATAACGATACAAACTCTGGGCATAATAGGTGAAAAATACATAGAAATTACACCGAGTTCCGACAAACAATATATCCAACAGGGGGAAATAATTGAAGGGGAAAACCCGCTTTCAATGGAAAAACTGGCTGAAGCAAGTCAAAGCATTGTTGTTCATTTGGACAAAGTTCTCTCAGACATAAGCAGACTGACAGGTGACGAGCATATCCGGAAAAATATAAAAACAATCCTTAATGATTCAGCCGCGGCAATAAACAGAATAGAAAACACGTTTGAAAAAATGGCAGAACTTACCGATACGATTGCTGAAACAAATAAAAAAGCACAGGTTTTGCTCGTAAGAAACGGTCCAATGATAGAAGAGTTGATAAAGAATAGTAACGAACTTGTGGTCTCAACCAGAACAAGAATGGAAGGGGCCCTTGATGAAATAAAACAGTTTGCATCAGCAGGAACAGATGCCGCTCAATCATTCAAAGACATCAGGGAAGCCGCTATAGCCTTCAAAAAAGCCTCAACTGATATTCAAGGTTTTCTCTTTAAACTGCAAAATGAAGGACTTCTCGCCAGGATGCTTGAAGAAGAAGAACTTCTTGAAAATATAAAACAGGAGATTGTTCTGTTGCAGGATGCAACGCAACAGTTTAAAAAAACTGCAGAGACCGTAGACAAGATTTCTGAAGGTATGAATGTCATAGTTTCTGATTTGAGAGAAGGGCAGGGAACTGCTGGTAAGCTTTTAAGAAGCGACGAGCTCTACAGAGACATTTCAGATTTTGTTAAGGACATAAAGGAGCATCCCTGGAAGATTTTCATAAGAAGAAAGTAACGAGATGAAAAAATCTGAGAAGACAATATTCGTATGTTCCGAATGTGGCTATCAATCAGTAAGGTGGCTCGGTAGATGTCCAGACTGTAGAGGGTGGAATACATTTATTGAGGAGGTATTTAACAAAAAAAGCAGAATGGTAACAACGGTTTCCAAACCAGAAAAAATTTCTGAAATAGAATCAGAGCATTTTTCAAGAGTATTAACAACAGTAGGTGAGTTTGACAGAATATCAGGCGGAGGAATCGTTTATGGAAGTTTAATCCTTCTGGCAGGCGAGCCCGGGGTCGGCAAATCAACCCTTGTTTTGTGCATAGCAGGAAAACTTGCAGCACAGGGCAAGAAAGTTCTCTACATAAGTGCCGAAGAATCAAAAACACAGGTTAAGTTACGGGCTGAAAGACTGAAAATTTTTTCTGACAACCTTTACATTCTTTCCACAACAGAAATGTCCTCAGTCAAAGATGCTCTTAATAAACTCAAGCCGGAATTCGTCATAGTTGACTCTATACAGACAGTCTTTGACCCTGAATTACCTACAACTCCAGGTTCAGTAACACAGGTGAGAGAAAATGCCAATTTTTTCCTCAACCATGCCAAAAACAACGGATGTTCAGTCTTTCTTATAGGGCATATAACAAAAGATGGGATGATAGCAGGTCCGAAAGTTATGGAGCACATCGTTGACGTGGTTCTTTATTTTGAAGGAGAACTGCAATCAAATCTGAGAATACTTCGCTCAGCAAAAAACAGGTTTGGTTCAACGATGGAGATAGGTGTCTTTTCAATGGAAGAAAATGGTCTTACGGAAATTCCTGAAGCCTCTGCTCTTTTTCTTCCAGATATCAGAAATCCTCTGCCGGGAGCGGTTATTTTTCCAGCACAGGAAGGTTCCCGAACACTACTGGTGGAAATACAAAGTCTGGTAACACCTACCTACTATGGAGTTCCGAAAAGAACTGTTACGGGTTTAGACTATAACAGGGTTTTCCTCGTCCTTGCAGTGCTTGAGAAAAAACTCCGTTTTAACCTGAACACATATGACGTTTATTTTAATACAGGTGGTGGTTTAAAAATCTTTGAGCCAGCCGCTGACCTTGCTCTGGCAATCTCCTGCATATCATCACTTAAAGACCATCCTCCTGTTGAAGAATGCGTGTTTATGGGAGAGATTGCTCTGACAGGAGAGATAAGACACATAAATAATGTGGACCAGCGAATAAAAGAAGCAAAACGTCTCGGATTCAACAGGGCAGTGGTGCCTGAAATAAATGCAAAAGATATAAAAGAAACGTCCGTTCAGGTCTATCCTGTAAGATGGTTGAAAGAAGCGGTTGAAGTATCTATCAAAAAATCCTGACTGAATTTTTACTTTTATTTCCTTCTGAGGTAAAATATAAGTGTACAGAATTTAGAATTCAGAGTCTTTATAAAAGGAGGAAAATGGATGGGTATATATATTGTAAGAGTCTTCTTCATCATATTGAGCACCCTAACAGGATATTACTGTCTGCCGGAATCAAGATTTTTGGGCAGTTTCGCAGGGTGGATTGGCTCTACCGCAATAGTGGGATTAGAAATACTGCTTGGAAAAATTCCCATAAAAAAACTTATGCTTGCAGTGGGAGGATTGATAGTTGGACTTATCACAGCCATACTTCTGGCAGGATTTATTCTACTTATCCCTATTGACAACCCTGCAAGGGTAAACAATATAAGATTTGCTCTTTACTTTGTTTTTTCCTATCTGGGTATAATGATAGCCCTGAAAGGAGTGGAAGAACTTGGCTTTGTCTTCCCTTTTCTTCATGGACTGAAAAAAGATGAACGTCTGCTCGTTGTGGATACCAGCGTATTCATTGACGGACGGATATATGATATAGCAAAAAGCGGTTTTCTGGATTATATCATCGTCGTTCCTAAGTTTGTCATACAGGAACTTCACGGATTATCCGACAGTTCCGGAGATATGAAGAGACAGCGCGGTAGAAGAGGTCTGGAAGTACTGAACAAGTTACGCAGGGATGATGCAATTGACGTAAAAATATACGATGCAGAATACCCGGATATTGAAGCAGTGGACGCCAAACTTGTAAAACTCGCATCAGACCTTCGGGCAAATATTTTAACCAACGATTTTAATCTTTCAAAAGTAGCAGAAGTTCAAAACATAAAAGTTCTCAACCTCAATACCCTTGCTACACTGATGAGACCCAGACTCATAAGCGGCGAGGAAATACCTCTGAAAATAGTGAAAGAGGGCAAGGAAGCCGGACAGGGCATAGGTTATCTTGAAGATGGAACAATGGTTGTCGTGGAAAACTCTGCAAAGTACCTGGGCAAGGTCAAAAATGTGGTTATTGACACCGCCATTCAGACATCCACAGGCAGAATAATCTTCGCCAAGTTAAAATGATAAGCGTTATACTTGCCGGAGCAGGCAGCGGCAAAAGAATCAACAAACTTCCAAAAGCATTCATAAAAATCGGGGGAAAAGAACTTGTTTATCATTCACTGGACAGGTTTTATAAAATAGCACAAACCATTGTAGTTGTTTTACCCGAAGAGTATGTCATAGATTGGCGGGAAAAACTTAAAAAAACATACAAGGATATAAAGGTAATTAAAGGAGGCGCGGAGAGACAGGATTCTGTAAAAGCAGGATTGTATTCATTGAAAAATAGGGCGGGTATTATACTTGTGCATGACGTAGCCCGACCTTTCTTCAGTGAAAAATTGATAAATGCGGTCATAGAAGGAGCCCAGAAATATGGAGCGTGTATCCCCTGTTTCCCTCTCAATGAAACAATAAAAGAGGTTGAAAATGGTTTTGTAAAAAAGACTCTTAACCGGGAAAAAATTGTGCAGGTGCAAACTCCACAGGCTTTTGAGTCGTCAATATTAAGAGATGCCTACAAGAAAGCATATGAGGACAATTTTTTAGGGAGTGATGACTCTGTACTTGTAGAGAGAACAGGACAAAAGGTCTATATGGTAGTTGGTGAGAGAGAGAATATAAAGATAACATACCCAGCAGACATACAGATTGCAAGTGCCTTATTAAAACAGTGGAAAAAAAAGAAGGTGGAATAACATACCCTGAAGGATTTCTCGCTTCAGGGGTGTACTGTGGTATCAAAAAAGAAAAAAGCAATGACCTTTCTTTGCTCTTTTCTGAGGCACCCTGCATTGCAGCGGGTACCTTCACCACAAATAGATTTAAGTCATACAGTCTATTATGGAGCCTGAAAAATATTCAAAACCCAATACATGCGGTTATAGCAAACAGCGGCAATGCCAATACCTGCAACGGAGAAGAAAATTATAGATATACCGGACTTATTACTGAAAAACTTGCCCAAAACCTCAAACTTAAAAGTGATTCTATTCTTATAGCATCAACAGGAATAATAGGTAAACCGTTGCCCTATGAAAAAATACTTAATGCAATACCAGTCCTGGTAAATAAACTGGGGTCAGAAAATCACACTGAAGCGGCTAAAGGTATTATGACAACAGACCGTGTTCCAAAAGAATTTCAGGTTAATACAGGAATTGCAGGCAGAAGCAAAGAGGTTGCAATAGGAGGGATGACAAAAGGGGCAGGTATGATAAATCCAAGTATGGCAACTATGCTGGGATTTATAACGACGGATGCAGTAATAGCCTCAGATGCTCTCAATACTGCACTTAAAAAAGCAGTTGAAGACTCCTTTAACATGATTACTGTTGACAATGATACCAGCACCAACGATATGGTTATTTGTCTTGCAAACGGTTTAGCCAGAAATAAAAGGATACATAAAGATACCGAAGAATATGAAATGTTTGCTTCTTCTCTCAAAACCGTTTGTATCAACCTTGCAAAAATGATTGCCGCTGATGGAGAAGGTGCTAGCAAACTGATAGAGGTGCACGTCAAAGGCGGATGGTCTCTGAAAGATGCAAAAAGAGTAGTAAAAAAGGTGGCAGGTTCCAACCTTATCAAGTCCACTATTTACGGATGTCTGCCCAACTGGGGTAGAATTCTCTCCTCTGTTGGTTCTGCAAACGCAAAGGTTGATACGAAAAGAATAGAAGTATCCATTTGCGGGGTAACTGTTTATAGCGGAAATCCCGTTAAATATGATGAAAAACAACTTTGTATTCTTATGGGAAATAACAAGATAAATATAGATATAGACCTTAAAAAAGGCAGATTTTCCGCAACAGGCTGGGGTTGCGACCTGACTGAAAAATACGTCGCAATCAATAAAGAATAAACCCTTTCACTGTCACTGGTTTAAAGGAGAATTGGTAAATGATAGCACGGATGAAGAAGTTTTATCTGTTTTTTGAAGGGAACCCTTCAAAGGTGCTAAGAAGTCTACAGAGAGAAGGCTTGGTTGAAATAAACATGCTGCCGGAAAAGTTTGGTTTTGAACATCACGGCATACTGGAATCAGATGTGGAAGGAAAACTGAACAAAATCAGTTTTTTGAAGAATCTTGTCAAGAAGCTGGAAGGTAAAGAGCCCTCGGGAAAAATACTCATAACAGAGGAACAGGAAAAAGATATACTCAAAAAATTCTCCCTTGATGAAACCTACGAAAGGTTTTTTCTGTTATCTAAGGAATCTGAAAGAAGAGAGAAAATCGCTAAAAAACTTCGGGTATTAAAAGAAGAATTATTATTGTTTCGCAACCTTGACCTTATTCCTTCAGACCTTTTCTCAATGAAAACTTTTTCATTCTGTTTTTTCACGGTGAAGACAAAACAAAAAAAGATACCTGAAGGGATTGAAGGTCTTTCTCTTGAAAAAGTCGGTGGAGACAGCACCAGGTTTTTATTTCTGGTCATTTTCCCAAAAGAAATAAAGGAAAAAGTATACAGAGCAATAGAGAATTTCCGTGGAGAAATAATAAATATTAGACGGTGGAACAGGAAACCTTGTGAAATCATTAAGAAAATAGAAGAGGTGTATGAAAAGAATAAAATAATACTGGATTCAACAAACAAAAAAATAAAGGGCATCCTGAACTTAAAATACGAAATCCTGGTTTTTGACGACTATATAAATAGTATCCTGTATTATCAAAAGGCTAAACAAACCCTCAGAACCTCAAGATTCGTTACCGGGTGTTCGGGGTGGATTAAAGAAAGGGATGTTGAGCGCTTTGCAAGAGTGCTAAAGAGCATTATTCCAGAGTCGTATCTACACATCTCAGCCCCTGATATAAATAAAGATGAAATTCCCATTGCACTTGAGAACAATAATATCGTAAACAATTTTGAGGTTGTCACTGACCTTTACGGCAGACCTGTTTATAAGAATCTTGACCCCACAATTCATCTTTCAATATTTTTTGTCATCTCTTTCGCTTTCTGTATCACAGATGCGGCTTATGGATTGATACTAATCATACTTGCCCTGCTTTCTATGAGAAAGTTCAGGTTTGTCCCGACAATTAGAAAATTCTTGAAATTGATACTCTATAGTGGAGTGGCTACTTTTGCGATGGGTTCAATCACAGGAGGCTGGTTTGGTAACCTGTTAAGCCGTTTGCCTGAAGGTTCATTCCCGGTAAGGGCACTAAGCAAACTGGTAATTTTAGATCCGCTTGAGGGTGGAAATAAAACATTCCTTTTTCTCGGGTGGGCATTGACAATTGGATACATCCAGATTTTGTGGGGACTGGCTCTTAATCTCTTTAATACGGCAAAACAATATGGCATCAAAAAATCCGGTGAAGCCTTTGCCCTGCTTTCTATACAGATGCTTGTTGCCATTATGATAGCCTTTTACGCTGCAATCCAGAAAAATAAGATGCCTGCAAATGTTATGAAAATTCCGGTACTGCTTCTTATCGTTTCCTTTATTTACCTTATGGTGACAAAAGCAAAAACCCAGAAGGGAGCGATAATGAAGATCTTCTGGGCTTTTTACGGAGGATATAACGTTATAGCAGGTAATCTACTGGGAGATGTCCTGAGTTACAGCAGACTCTTCGGACTGGGGTTGACAACTGCTGTACTTGGACTTGTGGTTAACGAAATGGCATTTATGGCTACGGGCATTCCTATAGCAGGATACATACTTGCCTCTCTTGTGTTTATTATAGGACATACAGGAAACCTTGTAATAAACCTTCTGGGAGGATATGTTCATACAAGCAGACTTCAATATCTGGAATTTTTTACAAAGTTCTTTGAAAGTGGAGGCAGACCCTTCAATCCATTAAGAGAAATAAGAAACTATACTTATCTCTCAAAGGGTTGATTTTTTATAAAATAGTGGTAAAATTATGCTATAGAACAAAATTCCGCACCTTGTTGTCATTGCGTACTAAGTGAAGCAATCTCTACATTAAGGTTGAGATTACCACGGAAAAACCCCTCGCAATGACAAGAAACCGTCGGTCAGGGGTAAAGGAGGAGGATTATGAATAGGGTTTTTGAACCTGTAGTAGAAGTATCACGAAAATTTTGGAATGGCCTGTCGGCTCTCATAGGTGCTTTGATAGTATTTCTTATAGGATGGTTGGCAGCAAAGTTTTTACGACTTTTGATTACTAGGTTTTTCAAGACCTTAGGTATTGATAAACTCGCTGAAGACTCCGGACTGAAAACCTTGTTGGAAAAAGGCAACATCACAAAGGATGTTTCTGAACTTCTGGGTATTGCCGTTTACTGGATTATAATGCTGGTAGTGATTTTCACATCAATAAATTTTGCAGGTCTTAACATTCCACCAACTGTAATAGATAGTTTGCTCGGGTTCATTCCAAAGTTTATACTTGGGTTGCTGATATTTATTTTCTCTATTTTCCTTGGAACGTTCTTCAACGGTATCGTGAGAACTTCTGCAGGAAATGTGGGGATTCGCAGACCTGCGACCCTGGGTAAAATAACCCAGATAGCAATAGTTGTTTTCGGTATTGCTATAGCACTTCAAGAGATAGGTATAGCCCCAGAATTCATAAATAATGTATTCACAATTCTGCTTGCTGCATTTGCTTTCGGCTCTGCACTTGCTTTTGCTCTCGGAGCGAAAGATATTGTAAAGAAAAACCTTGAAGAATTTCTTGCTAAACAAGAGACAGATAAAGAGAACAAACAGTAACTGTTTGGAGAATATTTCCTGATACCTATGATTTGTGGAGACAAGGTATCCTCCAGAATCTTCATACAGGAAGAAAAATCTTGCACAAAAGGGGCGCATAGCTCAAGGGCAGAGCATCGTGCTGATAACGCGGGGGTTCGTGGTTCGAATCCACGTGCGCCCATTTACTCCGAATCTTCTTTGATACGCCTGGATAGTATAGTGAGGGGCAAGCCGAAAACACGAACCCCAAAAGGGTGGAGGGAAAAGTATTTTCCCGCGTGTTTCGTTTTGGGGAGAATAAACATTAGAAAGCGTGCTGGTGCGACGAGTAGGAGCACCGTATAGCACAGAGGGCGAGTTGGTGAGCCCGTTGACCGAAGCCCGAAGAGCAAGAAGAAGTATCCCTTCCTAAAGAGCGCATAACCGGGCGCTCAATTTTTTTTGGGAACTTGACTTATTTTTTTATTTAATGATAAAACCTTTAATATAAGATTTATTCCTCAACTTTACTGCGGATTAGAGCAAAAAATGAAAAAACATCTGATTGTTCCGGTATTACTTTTTATCAGTCTTGCGGCCAAGGGACAAAACAGTGTCTTTGTAGACCATCCTGACCTTGAGGTCTTTGGACAGAAGATCTTTGCCGAATTCCCCAGGGAGGTCAAACAGACAGGATTCTATATCCCTGACAGTTATATACTCGGGATAGAAGATGAACTTCTCATAAATATCTGGGGAACAACCGAAGAAGAATACAGAAAAAAAATAGAATATGATGGTGCTGTCTTTATCCCTAAAATCGGGAAAATCCATCTTGAAGGAAAAAGATTGAGTGAGGCGCGTAAAATCATCAGAAACAAACTTTTTAGCAGATACAAAAACATTTCTGTTTCAGTCACCACAGGTAAATTAAGAACGATTGAGGTATTTGTTCTCGGAGAGGTTAAAAAACCAGGCAGTTATATCATATCGCCAATGACCAGCATCCTTGAAATCCTTGCTATGGCCGGCGGCACAACAGAGAAAGGAAGTTTAAGGCAGATAAAGGTTACAAAAAAGGTAGATGGAACTATAAAATCCTATGACCTTTATCCTCTCTTTATGTCAGGACAACCTCCGCCAGATATACAATTTTCTCAGGGTGATATAGTTTTTGTTCCACTTGCCGAGTCATTCGCCGGAATTAAAGGAGCCGTTAGAAGACCCGGTATATACGAAATATCCGATTCCGCTACTCTTGAAGAGATTATTAATCTTGCAGGAGGAGCACTCTCCAATGCTGATTTTTCACACATTCAAGTAGAAAGGACGGATGAGACAAAAGGGAAAATTCTTATTGACATTGACTATACTACATCAAGAATATTTGTCATAAAAAATTTTGATGTAATAAATATTTTCTCTTTTCCTGAACAATCGTTTTACAAGGTTTCCCTTGAAGGGGCAGTAAAACGTCCAGGAATGTACGGATGGAAGGAAGGACTTACAATAACCTCCCTGCTGAGAGAAGAGGAGTTGTTGCCATATGCTTTGAAGGATAAAGCAGAAATTGTAAGAACCAACCCTGACGGAAGCAAAAAAATTATTATATTTTCCCCGAAAAAAATTTTTACCCGAACATCCCAAGACAATATAACACTGGAACCACAGGACAGGATTATAATACATTCGCAGGAACGTCCTGAGAAAAAAGTTATCATTCAGGGACAGGTTTATCATCCAGGAGAGTATGTTATTGTTCGTGGAGAGCGTTTAAGCGACCTGGTTCGGAGAGCAGGAGGCTTCACACAGTATGCTTACCTTCCGGGTATAGTTTTTATGCGGGAATCCGTAAGGAATGAAAAAGAAAAACAGGTTACATCATTTATAGAAGAAAAAGAAACAATGTTGAAACAAGAAGAAAAAGTTTTAGAAAAAGATGAAGATAAACAACTGCTGGAACAGGGCAAAATTCTCCTGGAGAAACTGAGAACAATGGAGATAAAAGGCAGAATTCCCCTGCATATTACTGATGAAACTTCCTTTATAGGCACGGATTACGACATAAACCTTGAGAATGGTGACAGTATATACATACCTGATAGATTCGTATCTGTGGCAGTTGTCGGAGAGGTTAATCTTCCTTCAAATGTAGTCTTCAGGAAAAACTATAGACTTTCAGACTACATAAAAAAAGCCGGAGGTTTTACAAAGAATGCCGACAGGAAAAACATTTTTATCGCACGGGTAGACGGCACTGCAAGCAACAATCTTACCCATCTTGAACCGGGTGATACAATAGTGGTCCCACTTGAAATAAAAGAAAGGAAAGGCAGGATAATCAAAGATATTGCACAGATGTTTTATCATATAAGTCTGGGGCTTGCTCCCTACTAATTTTTCGGTAGGTTCAATCCGCTATTGTTCCAATTTTGATGGAAACCCGAAGGTATTATGGAAAACGGGAAAAAGAAGTCGGAAAGAAAAAATGGTTTCAGGTCTCATTTCAGATTCGTACTTATATTTTATGTCCTTGGATTTGGTATTGTATACTGCATATACTGGCTGTCTCCTAAATATTACAGAGCGAGTGCAAGCATACTTCAGCCGCCGGAGAGAAAAACCTCGGAAACCTTTCTTTCCCAGCCAAGAACAAATACTGAGCTTTTCTTCTCAATACTTACCAGCAGGAGTATTAAAGACGAGATTATAAAGAAGTTTGACCTCATAAAAGCCTATAATGTAAGAAATATTGACAGGGCGAGAGAAAAACTGGACAAACGGGTAACTATTTACCTTACAAAAGAAAAGGTTATTGAAATAAGTGTTATAGATACTGATCCCGAAAGGTCAGCAGAGATAGCGAATTTTTTTGTTGAAAGACTTGACAATGCCGTAAAGGTTCTCTCTATCACCACGGCAAAGCAGGACAGAATCTTTACCGAGAAACAACTCAATGAAACTGAAAATGCAATAAAAACCCTTGAGGCAAGACTTACTGCAATAAAAGACCGTGATAAACTCGCAGCTGACCAGAATCTTGAACAGATCACGCAAACCGCGGGTAAACTGATGGAAGATCTTTTTAACAAAAAACTGGAGATGCAGAGAAAATCAGAGGTCCTCAAAGAAGATAGTTTTGAAATGCTGTTACTTAAGAAAAATATAGAAAATCTTGAAAAAACTCTGACCAGACTCCTGCATTCCGAAGATGAACTGAGAAATATTATGAGAGAACTCAAGGTAAAGGAAGAGGTTTATAAATTCCTCACTTCAAAACTTGAAGAGGCAAAGATAAACGAAGCCAGAGATACTCCTGTAATACAGGTGCTTGATGCCGCTGTTGTCCCCAATAAAATTTACAAACCTGATATTAAGATGCTTGTAATAGTTCAGACTATCATATTCGGAGGACTTGGAATACTGATATTCTTCTTTGACCTGCTCAAATATCTCGGGAGTATCTGAGATGGATTTTATAGTACGGCTATGGAGATGTGTAAAAGAATTGCCATTGCATCTGAGAAATACAGGAGTTAGAAATGTATCTGGTACTTGCAAGAAAATACAGACCTAAAGATTTTGATGAAGTTTGGGGGCAGAAACACATCACGGACGTGTTGAAAAAAGCCATAAAAGAAAATAGGGTTGCCCATGCCTATCTTTTTTCAGGGCCAAGAGGAACCGGTAAAACATCCGTGGCAAGAATCCTTGCCAAGTCTCTTAACTGTGAAAAAGGGCCCACTATAAAACCCTGCGGTAAATGTGATATATGCAGGTCTATATCTGCAGGTAGTTGTCTTGACGTGCTGGAGATAGATGGAGCATCAAACAGGGGGATAGATGAGATACGCAGTCTTAGAGAAAATGTAAATCTCATGCCTGCAAAAGCAAGGTTTAAGATTTACATAATTGATGAAGTGCATATGCTGACCGATGATGCATGTAATGCTCTTTTGAAAACCCTTGAAGAACCTCCTGTCTATGTAAAATTTATATTTGCTACTACCGCACCAGAAAAAATTATTCCTACAATTATCTCCAGATGCCAGCGGTTTAACTTCCAGCCTTTTCACCAGAAAGAGATTGAAACAAAGGTAAAAGAGATATGCGAGAAGGAAGGTTTTAGAATAGAGGATAACGCACTGAAACAAATTTATGGATTTTCCGGAGGGTCCCTGAGGGATGCACTCGGTATTCTTGACCAGTTAATTATCAATGCTGATAATAACAACATTACCTATCAAGAAATAAAGGATTTTCTTGGATTAATAGAAGAGGCGAGTTTAAACGAAATACTTACCTGCTTGAGACAGGGAGACATAAAAACAACTATTGTTCTCTTTCACCACCTTCTTGAAGAAGGGAAGGACCCCGTATTAATTCTTGAAGGCCTGATAAAAAAACTGAAAGATGTTATTCTTCATAAACTTGGTCAGGCAGACACCTCTTTAAGTCAGGCAGACAAACATCTCTCATCCATTTTTGAGAAAATTGACGTTGAGACCATGTTGAATGCAGTTTCAATAATCATTGAGTACAAAGAACGTCTTAGAAGAGAAAATCTGCCAGTTGTTTTGTCAGAAATACTATTTCTAAAAATAAACCAGTTAATCGGTGAGAAGAACATTCCAGAATACAAAGAAAAACCAGAGGAGCAAGAAAAAAAAGAAATTTCAGATGTGCGTGAGAAAGATAAAGAGACGGTGAATATTTTTAACAAGATTACGGCAGAAGCAGAACCTGCTGATGTAAAACAGGAAGAGCATAAAAAAACTCTGTCAGAAACAAAAATCTCTCCAAAGGACTCCGCCGGTATTATGGAAAACTGGAATAAACTGCTCGCCGAGATAAAAAAAAGCAAACCTACTCTTGAAGCTGCTTTAAGGGAAGGTTCCCCTTTGAAAATGGAGGGTAATACCTTATTTGTAAATTTCAGTAAAACCTATGCTTTTCATAAATCAATCGTTGAAAAACCCGTTAACGTGAAACTTATAGAAAAAATTCTTTACAGAATAACGAAGGTGCAAAACCTGCAGGTCAGATTTATACTTGAAAACAAACCGAGGGAATCGTTGCTTGATAATAGCGAGGTCAAAAAAATAGTGGAGTTTTTTAACGGAGAAATTGTAACACTGGAGGAATAATGGGAAACATATTTGATAACTTGAAACAGATAGGACAACTGAGACAACAGGCTGCACAGTTTGAAAAAATCCTGCGTTCAAAAACAGTTGAGGTCTCCTCTCCAAAAGGAGAGATAAAAATGAGAGTTAATGGTAAGATGGAACTGATAAATGTTGAAATATCATCTGATGTCTTGAGACCTGAAAACAAGAGTTATATTGAAAAACTATTCAAAAACACATTTTTTTCTGCAAAGAAGGAGATAGAAAGAATTATAAGTTCAGAAATGAAATCTCAGATAGGGCTTTAAAAATGAGTTACTATCCTGAAAAAGTAAAAACACTGATAGAAAAACTGGGACAACTCCCCGGCATAGGACCGAAAAGTGCTGAAAGAATTGTTAACTATATCCTTGAAGAAGATGTATCTATTATTTCTGAACTGGCAGAAAACATAGTCGCAGTTAAAAAGGATGTAAAACTATGTGAAAGGTGTTTCAACCTTTCTGAAACACCGCTTTGCAGTATATGCACAGATGAAAAGAGAGACAGTATATTGTGCGTGGTTGAAGAAGTTAAAGACCTTATTCTTATTGAAAAAACAGGGTTCAACGGGATATACCACGTACTGGGAGGAAGAATTGTGCCTCTTGAAAAGACATCCATTTCTCATTTAAGAATCCCTCAACTGATAGAACGGCTCAAGAGAGAACGTATAAGTGAGGTTCTAATTGCAACCAGCCCCACTGTGGAAGGCGAAAACACCGCTGTTTATATATCAGAAATATTAAAAAAAAGGGGGATAAAACACTCAAGGCTGGCATATGGACTTCCTGTCGGCGCAGAGATAGAATATGTAGATACTCAGACACTCAAAAAATCCATTGAAGGCAGAAAATTCATATACTAATGTATAACACCATAATTTATAACCTCTTCTGTTTTCTGGGAAATCGCCTACCACTTCCACTTCTATATTTTATAGCAAGAACAACGGCGTATTTAAGATACCTTCTGTTCCCGGGACTAAAAAAGGCTGTAAAAGGCAATATACGGATTATCCTTGAGTATAAAAAAAAGATTGAAGGAATTTCTTACACTGAAAAGCAACTGAACCGTCTCGTAAAAAACACGTTTTACAATTTTGGACGTTACCTTGCCGATTTCTTTTACGTGCCCAGGTGGGACATAAAAAGAATAAGAAACAGGGTAAGGATAGAAGGGATTGAACTGCTTGATAAAGGGCTTGCCTACAAAAAAGGGGTTATAGCCCTTACCGCACATATAGGAAACTGGGAACTGGCTGGCATCGTAACCTCTATCCTTGGATACAGGGTTTCAGCCATTGCTATTCCCTACCTTAATCCCGCGGTCACAAAAATCTATGCAGACAGAAGAAAACTTAAAGGTATGGATGTAATCCTTACCGGTTCAAATCCAAAAAATATTATAAAGGCTCTACGACAGAACAGGATACTTGCAGTACTCGGGGACAAAATTTTTACGGAAAAAGGTATGAAAATAAATTTCCTGGGTGAGGAAACAATCCTGCCACGCGGGCCTGCAGTGCTTGCAGCTAAAACCGGAGCTCCTTTTATAGCAGGTTTTTTTGTGATGGAAGGTAGAAACTACAGATTTTTTTTAAAAAAAATACCGCCACCCCCACCCTCTCTTTCTGAAGAGGAAAAAACCCAATTTCTCTTCAAGAAAGGAGCAAAGATTATAGAAAAAGTAGTCCTGGACTATCCTGACCAGTGGCTTAACTTTTCGTCCCTTCCATAATACGCATTTTACACCCAGCGATTATAGCATAA
>DYKC01000129.1 GCA_020722825.1 Vermiphilus sp. | reverse complement strand
TACTAAAAGGATTGGTTTCGCCAAATATAGGAAGATTATGTCATATCCTGTCTGGAATTATGTAAGGCAAGCGATTGTGTCCACAAGAGCATACGAAGATGGGTTAAACGTAGGACATATGTTTTTAGACTTGACAGGTCAACTTCGCCACGGAATTTGCAAACCGTTGAGGGATGCGGGATTTGAGATTTTGCCGTGTTCACTACAAGGCATTTTTCCCGTTTTCTGTTCCTGCTTTTTTCTGAGCGAATAATTCAGGCGTTACCGCCGAAATGAGTTTTCTTATTTTCTCTGGAATCTGCGGTGTGCGTATCTGCCGTTTCTTCAAACCAGCAATCTCCAGTTCTACTGCACGCCGGGTTACAAGTTGAGAGATGAACTGCTGGAAAGAGATGTCATACCCTGCTTTCTTTAACAGGTGTTCTACCGTTACCTGCAGAAGATACGCCAGGATACAGATGGTAATGTGTGCCTTAACTCTTTCTTCTTTGTGATGATACAGCGGTCGTATATCAACAAACCCTTTCAGATAAGAAAAAGCAGTCTCTACCTGCCTGCGTTGCCTGTATGAGGTTACCAGAAACTCAGGCATGATATCAATCTCCTGTGGCAGATTTGTCTTGATGCAGTAACATCCGTCGGTACTTTTTAGAAGGTTCAGTTTTTCAACGTTTACCTTCCATTTTATCTGTAACTTCCTATCCCTTTTCCTTTTGCTCACCCTTGTTGAAAACAGTCCCTGCACCTTACGTTTCTCCAGATATGAAAAGACCTCTTTTGCCGTGTGCTCCTTATTCCTTGCCTTTTTTGCATTACTCAGTTCTTTGTTCCACTGTTCAAAACGTTTTTCAACAGATTCTATCTTTTCTGCCCGCTGTCTACGTTCTTCCACAAATTTCTCCGGGTTAAAGCACAACACATACCGGCAGGTTTTGTCTCTCTCTTCAAGAACGTGGTAATATGCACGTTTGGAATGATAAGTGAAATACGGGTATTCTTTCATTATCTTCCCGTAGTCTATCTTGTCCATCTCCTGCCTTTGCATCTCTTTTTCAAATCTGTCTGCCAGAGAAGTAAGCATTTTTCTGGGATAACTGGCAAGTTTCCTAAATGATGTCTTGGGAATAGTGACCAGATAAAAGATATTATCTGCATTCTCTTTTTCTATCGCCTCCAGATTGTCTTTATTGACCATCCCCTTGTCCATTACCAAACAGACCTTTTCTACCTTAAACTTCTCCCGCAGTGTAGTAACCGTCTCTTTAACGGTAGAGGAATCATGAATCTCCCCTGACAACACCCGCCAGTAAAACGGAAAGCCTTGTTTTGTTACCGCCAGTGCTAAAAGTATCTGCGGCCTGTCCTTGCGGTGATCACGGGACAACCCGTATCTGGCAATCGGACACCGATACCCTTCAAAGTAGGTGCTGGTGATGTCGTACAGGATTAATGAGAAGGTATCAAAACCCAGTTCGGGTATCATACTAAACAGATGCCTTTGTATATTTTCATCCTGCAGAAAGACTTCATCAAGACACCTGTAGATACGGGTGGGGTTTACCAGTTCAGCAGATACGTTAAGAATCTGCGGTAATATTGTGGTTGGGTACCACCTGCTCACACGATAATCGCTGTTGGGACATAATGCTCGGTTCAGTGTCAAGGTTTCAGAAATGGCTGCCCAGTCTACCAGCGCTGGTTTTTCACTTTGAAGTATCTCGTTCAACTTCCACAGATGGAATATGTTGTGCAGTATTATGATGCTCAGGTATTCGTAACTGGCACCCACCTGTATCTGCTCCCACGTAGTTACCAGTGCGTCTTTACCCAGATTCTTTAACTGCCGTAATACCCTTAAGTTTTCTGCTTCTTTTTCCGTCAACCGTCCGAATGTCTGTAGTACCTGATGTCTAACCTTGCCGGTCTTTTTGTCACGGTAACTCTTCACCGCTACCCAGTAACTATACTGCCGTCCGTGTCTGTCCCGCCGTTTCATCTCCCTTAAGAATCCACCCATGATTACCCCCTTTCATTATTCACTACTTATTATTATACAATACCTTATTCTATTTGTCAAGAGTTATTTTATGTTCACTACACTGCAGAAAAAGAAATCAGCCGGATTGCTATCTATGTAAAGGGTTGATTGTTATTCAGGAAAAATTCGGTGGCGAAGTTGACTTGTAAGACCACGAACTGGATAAACTTTTCAGTGACGGACACCGTATATTCTGGGCATTGTCAATGTAGGTACCCCTGCCGTTTGCCTTATAGCCGGCAAGCAGGTGCCCCAGTCCGGAATAAGTGTTGATGCTGTCCCAAAGTATACATGTGGAAGCGGACAGTCCTGCAGGTGCCGGAAGAAGACCCTCATATTCATTGGAGTACATATGCGTTCCCAGAGCAATCTGCTTGAGGTTGTTCAGGCAGACCGCCTGCCGTGCCTTTTCCCTTGCCCTGCTTAAAGCCGGCAGCAGCATCGCCGCAAGAATTGCAATGATAGCCACGACCACCAGCAACTCTATCAGCGTGAATCCCTTCACAAACCTTGCTTTTCTAACTTCCATTTCCTCCTCCTTTCCGCTTAAGCGGACTACATTCAACTTATTAGTGCAGGCTGCCTCAGTAATGGCGGC
>DYKC01000011.1:1426-17819 GCA_020722825.1 Vermiphilus sp. | reverse complement strand
ACACATATCATACATTGTGATGTATTAGTTTCAAAAAGTCAAATTTGTTTTTATTCAGACAAATCCAGTTACATCAAGGTGTAGCACATCTTCAATAGGATGTCAAAAAAACTTGGTATACCGGCTATTTTAACAGATTCTTCAAATTCGGTTAAATAAGGGTGGTAACAATCTCTATAACCATTTACAACAAGAATTTGACCTGGTGATGTTATAAGTGTAAAATAGGATATATGAAAATAATTTATATATTGTTAGTTATATTTTTATCAGCAATGGTCGGTACAGCACTTAATGAATTGTTGCTGATTTTTATCCCCGAGCACTGGGCACTTTACGAAGTAATGTCCGCCACCATAAAACCAACCTGGAGCATAGAACAACTGAACCTTGTCGTACTGGATATCAATTTTGGTATAGCATTCAACTTCAAAATTCTCACCCTGCTTGGTATTATAACGGGCTGTCTTTTCGGGATTAGGTCTACACTCCTGCACTCTTGACAGGAAAAGGAGGGTGATCCTAATAAGGATATATATAAGGACGTACGGATGCCAGATGAATTTTTATGACACCGAAAAGATTCTGGCACTGCTGGAAAAACATGGCTATAGCCCTGTGAAGTCTCCAGAAGAAGCGGATTTTGTTGCTGTAAATACATGCAGCGTCAGACAGCATGCCGAGGACAGGGCCGTTGCGTTTTTGAGTTCGCATCAATACCTGAGGAAACAAGGAAAATTCCTGTGTATGCTGGGATGCACTGCCAACCTTTACGGCGAAAAACTGTTACAAAAATATCCTTTTATTGACATTGTCTGCGGTGCTGGAAACTATGAACGGCTGCCTGAACTGTTAAGAAACAGAAAGAGAAAAGTTTGGGTTACGGGAGACAGTACACATCCTTTTATAGATATACCGGTTGCGAATTCAGGGAATGTTTCCGCATTTGTAACCGTAACAAAAGGATGCGAGAATTTCTGTTCGTACTGTGTGGTACCTTTTACAAGAGGAAAACTAAAAAGTAAAAGTCCGGAAACAATATACGAAGAAATAAAGAAACTTGTTGAGCAGGGTGTAAAAGAGATTGTTCTCCTCGGACAGAACGTGAACGAGTATGGAAATGATACAGGTATAAGGTTTACTGAAATCCTTGAAAAAATAGCGTCTTTTGAAGGTATATTACGTCTGTGGTTCCTTACCTCCCATCCAAAGGACATGCCAGATGAACTGATGGCCTCTTTTAAAAATATGCCTAAACTTTACAAGCACCTGCACCTGCCTCTGCAATCCGGTTCTGACAGGATGCTGAAACTGATGAACAGGAAATATACTGTTGAAAGATATCTTGAAATTATTGAAAAAGTCCGAACGGCTGTTCCGGATATTTCAATCACTTCAGATATCATAACAGGTTTCCCTTCAGAATCCGAAGACGATTTCTGGAAGACAGTTTCAGTGATTAAAGAGGTTAAATTTGACGACCTTTTTGTTTTTAAGTACTCGGAAAGACCAGGCACCTCTGCTTCCATGATGAACGATGATGTTCCCCTGACTGAAAAAGAACGACGGCACAAAACTATACTGGATATTCAGGAAGCAATTTCCATTGAACGCAACAGGCGCTTTACAGGGAAAACCGACAGCGTTTTTGTTCTCAAAAAAAGCAGGAAGAAAAGGGAAGGTTTTTTCATAGGCAGAAGTTCGTCAAACAAATCTGTTCTTTTTGAATCTTTCGGTTCACATCCCGGCACGCTTGAAAAAGTTGTTTTTACCTCTGCTGACCGCCATTATCTCTACGGGTATTCCTGCGAGGAGGATAAAAAACAAAGATTATTGTTGCAAGAGCAAGAATAATGCTCATAAAAACCTTGCTCATTTCTATCTCTTTTTCAATATTTCCCCCTTCACGCAAGATTTCAATTTTATCAGCATGGATATCTCTTTCTCCCAGATGGCGTCTACAATGAAGATTATAGATTCCCGAAACTTTAATGATACTTCCCTGAACCTTATATCGACCTGTATGCCTAATTTTATCCTTGAGTTCGGCGTTAAGAACCACTCCTATGAAGAAATCCCCATCTTTTACATTAACCCAGAAGGTACTGCCGTCTCGCATAATATCGCCTATTGCTTCTCCTATTACTACGACACTCCTACCGTCATACATATCCGCTTCTTCATATAGCGTCCGGATAGAAACGATATTTGAAGCAAAAAGTCTCTGTGATAATATCAAAACCCACAGAATAACCGATAAGATTTTTCTGTTCATTTGTTTTTTCACTTCCCACTATTGACTATAAACTGGCTTTACTGCGGACTCTTAAGAGACAGCATAAATTTAAACAGGACAAAGACTGATATAAATTCAAGACGTCCCATCCACATCTGTATAATGTATACCACCTTCAGACCATCGGGCATTCCAGGAGATGTAATCCCCATAGAAAGCCCCACATTGGCTGTTGCGGAGACAGATTCAAAAAGTGCAGGTAAAAAAGGATAACCATAAAACACCCCCATAATACCGCCTCCAATATAGGTTGCTGCATATAGAAGAATTATAATCACCGCCATTTTTATATGTTCATCTGCAATGGTAATGTCCTTTATATGATGAATTTTTTCAACTATTACTGCAGATTCAGGTGATGTTAAAATTCTTATCTCCTTCTTCATCCCTTTAAGAAACAGTCCTATTCTGAGAATCTTAATACCACCTGCAGTTGATGACGAACTTCCGCCCAGACCCATGGCAAATATTAATCCAAGTAGTGCCAGTGGTGGCCAGTATCTCACCAGATGATAGGGTGTAACGTTGGAATAACCAACACCCGTGTGGGCGGAAATCAACTGATAAAAGGACTTACGGAAGAATGATAGATAATCAGGGAAGGGGAAATACATTATAAACCCGACACATATCAGAGCAAAAAGTCCGAGTATACTCACAATATAGACTCTAAGTTCATAGTTCCTTAGAAGTTCCCTGGGCCTACCTGTCCACACGGCATAATGAACTCCGAAGTTGACAGCCCCCAGAAGAGAAAGCATTGCGGTAGCCACTTCTATGGCAGGACTATGGTAATAGAGGATATTTTGGGATTGTGTTGCAAAACCTGCAGTATCCCATCCTGCCATAAAAAGACATACAGCATGGAACAAGGAACGACCGGGAGAAATACCCCGGAAAATATTTATTAAAAACAATATTATTGTCCCTATCACAAGATATGTTAAACTTACAAACCATATGAAGCGAGCCGTCTGTATAATGTTTGGCATTATCTTTTCTTCCCGTGCCTCGCCGACGTAAACCTTGAAGGCGCTCCCTCCTTTTACAAAAAGCGTCAGTGCTACCAGAATTATGCCCTGGCCACCTATAAAACACATAAAGTGCCTCCAGAAATTGTAGGAGTATGCCATATGGTCAAGGTCATTAACAAGCGTAAGACCTGTCGTTGCAAAGGCACTCATTGATTCAAATAATGAATCTAAAAAACTGTTATAGTGTCCGGAAAGAAAAAGAGGTATGGCCCCGAAAAACATCGCTGCGAGCCAGGATAATGAGACAAGACTCATCCCCTGACGCCAGTTAAGTTCTGTTTCTCCTGGAAAGGTCATAAGAAGAAAATTGCCTATGGCTATACAGAGCAATGAAGAGATAATAAAATCTATTGCTGGTGCCCATTCCTGGCTAATAATTCCCAGAAGAACAGGAACGGTCATAAGTATTCCGAGACCGATTATCAACTTGCCCAGGTAATACAGTATTGGACTTACGTCCTCACGAGAAAAATGTGGTATCATTTTTTGATAAGAACAGCAAGGTAAGACAAAAAGCAGATTATTGCAGCGGCTAAAAAGGTAATAAAAGGATATATCAGTTCAATTGTAATACCTGTAATCCATTTATAGGTAATCTTGAGGTATTTAACGAATTTTTTCATCATTTTTCAGATATCTCACCCACGAGAGTTTTGAATAGAAGGGATTCATGTTCCACTTTTGTGATTGCAATAACCTCGTCTTTTTCTTTTAAAACAGAACTGGCTCTGGGTATCATTATCTCTCCGTTCCTTATAATTGCAACAAGAACAGAGTCTTCTGGTAGGTCTATTTCATTAACTGGAATATTGATGACACGTGCGTTTTCAGGAAGATCAACCCTTACAATTGAAAGATTACCGCGTTTGAACGTAAAAAGGTTTATAAAGTCATCCCAACTGACCTCGTCTTCAATAACCTTGGCTATTATGGCAGTGCTACCTATAGCAATATCCACACCCAACTGGTAAAATATCTTTTCGTTCCTGGGGTCGTTTACCTTGGCAACAGTCCTGTTTACGTTAAAAATATCTTTGGCAATCTGGCATACGACAAGATTATCCACATCACTGCCAGTAACTGCAGCAACAACATCGGCTTTTCCTATTCCTGCTTTCTTGAGCGTCTTGGTATCACACCCATCACCTTGGATAACGAGAACATTTATACTACCGGCAAGTTTCTTTCCTGTTTCAGGGTCTTTTTCAATCAGGGTAACATAGTTGCTTACACTTAAACGTTCCGCCAGATTATACCCCACGTTACCACCTCCAACTATTATTATATTCATTTCCCTATCCACTCACTTCCTCTTTTATCTTTTCCTTCCTCATTCTACCATGAGGAGACTTGGATAAAGGGGAGAGAGAAAAAGAGGTCTTTATTGCATCTTAAGAAGTTTTTTCACCTTCTTTAACCCTTCCAGTCTGACAATGCCAAGTATAACATCCCCTTCTTCAAAAACAGTTTTCTCATCAGGAATAATGGGGTTATCATCCCTTATGATGGTAACAACCTGAAATTCTCCGGGGACTTTGAGGTCTTTTACAGTTTTGCCTGTATAAGATGACGTATCTTTAATCTCAAGTATGCTTACCCTGTTGTTCTCAAATATATAGGTTGTAAAATTCCTATCAAAAATTTTTTCGCGTAGCAGTGTTGAAAAAATAGCAGTACTGTTTACAGGATCTATCCCAAGATTTCTAGATACCTCAGATTTTCCAATATCTGAAACTCTTGCAACAACCTTTGGAACGTTAAAAATCTTCTTTGCTATCTGGGCTATAACAATATTGACATTGTCGTTGCTTGTTGTCACGGCAACGGCATCCGCCTTCTCTATTCCTGCCTCCTTCAGTATCTCCGTGTCAAGTCCATCTCCATTAATATACAGACCATTGAAATTATCACCGAGTCTGGAAGATGCTTTTTCGTCTATATCTATAACAACCACGTTGTTCTCATCCTGGAGAAGATTTGCCAGGTATGCCCCTACTTTTCCACAGCCAACGATTATCAGGTACATTTTTTATTCATTCCATTTTTACCCCGCAGAGAACTGACAGAATAACCGGGGTATTGTTCTATTATACCCCTTTATTGGTAAATTTTCTAATCTCCCAGAAATTTATAGATAAAAGAGGTGTCCTCAATCAGACCGTATTTTCCTTTACTGCAGGAATCCTCATCAAATTTCTCCACATCATCGGGCTTAATCAGGGGATTGTATATTAAAAAAGGGACAGGCTCGGAGGAATGTGCTTTTGTTGTTACAGAGGTATAGTGGTCGGGCAGCACTGCAATTGTTGTATTATGAAGGTCAATACCCTGAAGTATTTTCTTTACCAGCCGTCTGTCAAAGTCTTCTATACATCGAACTTTTAAGGATGCGCTGCCTTCGTGACTTGCCTCATCCGGTGCCTCAACGTGGACATAAACAAGGTCATAATTTTTAAGTGCCTTTATGCAACCTTCTGCCTTGCCTTCGTAATTTGTGTCATATAACCCTGTTGCTCCCTGAACATTAACAACGTCAAAACCGCTGTATACACCCAGTCCTTTTATCAGGTCAACCGCAGATATAACCGCTCCTCTGATACCGAACCGTTCCTGAAAGATCTTCATTGCAGGTTTTCTGCCCGGAGACCAGGGCCAGAGCATATTTGCCCTGTCTTTACCCTGTCTGGCACGTAAAAAATTCACCTGATGATTTTCAAAGATGCGCAATGAATTTATAATAATAGAATTTAAAACATCTGCCGTTTTTTCTGCCTCTTTGTTTTTTGCTTTTACCAGAAGTTCCCTGTAGGACCGTCCTATGTAATCATGCGGAGGATAACAGATAACTTCTGGAGAATATCTGCCTCTTAAAACAACAAGATTCCGGTAGCTTACTCCATGGTAAAAAATTATTTCATTGCTCCCAAGTTTTTCATTTGCTTCCTGTATCAGAAGCATAGACTCTTCAGAAGAGATGTGCCCTGCCGAGTGATTTTTTATGATGCCGTCGCTATCTATACAAATAGTATTGCATCTTAAGGCAACATCCTCATCTGTCAACTGAACATTCATCACGGCTGCCTCAAGAACTCCCCTTCCCTGAAAATACCTGACAGGGTCGTAACCGAGAATGGAAAGGTTGGCAACAGCCGAACCTGCAGAAAAATTCTTCGGAATGGTTCTGAAAAGGCCGCATCTTCCTTTCTTTGCAAGAGTGTCTATATTCTCTTTTTCTGCTGCCTGCAGTGGTGTTTTACCACCCAGTTCTTTTAAGGGATTATCTCCTGCTCCGTCCATTATAAGTATTATGTATTTCATAGTTCTGTAACAAACCTTTTAAATTCGTTATAATTGTTTTCCATACGTACAAAATTTTCTACTGCATCATCCAGACCGGCAATTGACGGTGGCACATCAGGGTTAATATTGAGCAGTGCCTTGATTTTTTCGGGAAACTTTGCAGGGTCTGCGGTTTCAAGAGATACAATAATTGCATCGCTGTTAAAACTTTCAGATGCACTGACTCCAACCGCACCGTGAGGTTCAATCAGTATGCCGTAGTTCCTGTAAAACCTTATTATTGTTTCGTCCACTTCCTTTTCTGTTATGGAATATGCGCAGAAATCTCTTTTCAAGGAAACCATATCTGGCTTTATCTTTACCAGTCCGCTTTTTATCACCTTACCGTTCGCGTCCCTTTCATCCGTGAGCCATCCTCCATACAGGTCAAAAAGACGTGCCAGGTTGCTTGGATGTCCCACATTCATAGCGTTTGAACTGCATACTCTTGACGGAACAACCGGTCTGTATATCCCGGTTTCTAAAAACCTCGGAAATTCATCGTTTTCGTTTACTGCGACGATAAATCTTTTCACGGGCAGTCCCATTTTCATGGCAAAGACGCCGCCCATAAGGTTGCCAAAATTACCGGACGGAACACAAAAAACTACATCTTCTGCATTCAGCCTTGAGAAAGCATAGAAGTAATATACTATCTGAGGCAGAAGCCTTCCAAAGTTTATTGAATTGGCAGATGTAAGTCCAAGAGATTCAAGTTCTTTATCGTTAAAAGCCCTTTTAACAATCGCCTGACAATCGTCAAATTTGCCATTTATTGCAACAGGAAATATATTATCACCAAGAGTTGTCATCTGTTTCCTCTGTCTTTCTGTTACTTCACATTCTGGAAATAACACAACCACTTTTATATTTTCAAGTTTATGAAAGGCATTTGCAATGGCACCTCCTGTATCACCGGAAGTAGCGACCAGTACCGTCAGTTTTTTGTTGTCCTGTTTTGCGAACAAATGCATTATCCTTGCCATCAGTCGGGCGGCAAAATCCTTGAATGATGCTGTAGGTCCTTTTGTCAACCAGAGAAGATAAAAATCTTTCCGTATTTTTTGTACGGGCACCTCAAAATTATAAGCCTCTTGAGTCATCTTTTTAAGAATGGAAGGGGCAATTTCATCCTCTAAAAACCTACCTATCACAGTGTATGCAATCTGCGGATATTCAATCTCTCTAAATGAATCTATCTCGTCCTTCGTCAATACAGGGATTTCCAGAGGCATATAAAGTCCGTAGTCCGGCGCCTGTCCTTTTAACAACGCCTCCTTAAAACCTACAAGCGGTGCCTCTCTATTGGTACTTCTGAATATTATTCTTCCTTCCATAGCACTACAATAATATCATAAAATCTTCGTACTGTCATTGTTACTGCCTTGTAGTAAATTCCAATATATCTTATGGTAAAAAATGCAAATTTTAAAATTAAATCCAGAATGCGCTTAAGAAACTGGGAATACCCTTTTAATTTCAATTGTTTTAGCATATAATAGGTGGAGATTGATTATTACCAACAAAATTAGCAACAGAACAGTCAGAGGGGAAAGAACCTATGGGAAAGATGAAAATTATACAGGTTGGGGTTGGTGGGTTTGGAAAGGGATGGATTAACGTTGTGAAGAATTCCCCTGAATGGGAGATTGCAGGTATTGTGGATGTGAACAAAGAAAATCTTGAAAGTGCTGCACAGGAATATAGCCTGCCTGAAAATAGATGTTTTACAACCTTTGCAGATTGCCTGGAACAAAAAATAAAGGCGGATGCTGTTTTAAACATCACGCCTCCAAAATTCCACTCCAAAATATCAATACAAGCGATGGAAGCAGGTTTTCACGTTCTTGTTGAAAAACCGCTTTCCGACAGGATGGAAAATGCGGAAAAAATGGCCTGGGTATCCCGGACAACCGGAAGAAAACTTATGGTAAGCCAGAACTACAGATATAGCAGTAAATCAAGAACTGTAAAGAATCTTCTTGATGAGGGTATGGTCGGGAAAATAGGTTACATTGTAGTAAATTTCCAGAAGGGTCCCAGATTTTCAGGGTTCAGGATAGAGATGGAGTATCCACTTCTGATTGATATGGCGATACACCACTTTGACCTTATGAGATACATATCCGGGGAGAATCCTGTAAGGCTCTATGCCGAAAGTTGGAATCCATACTGGAGCTGGTTCAAGGGAGATGCCACTTTGAACCTGAATATTGAATTCACGGGCAATGTTCATCTTTTTTATGCAGGTAGCTGGGTAAGCACGGGAAAAGAAACTTCATGGTCAGGAGAATGGGAGATTTATGGAGAAAAAGGCACTCTTATCTGGAAGGAAGAAAAGATTATCTTTTTGAGTGGAGGTAAACAACAGGAGGTAATGCCCTTAAAACTTGAAAGGGAAGACAGAGCGCTTTCTCTATATGAATTTTACAAGTCCATCTGCGAAAACAGAGAACCTGAAACGGGTGTCAGTGATAACATTAAAAGTCTTGCGATGGTATTTAAATCTCTGGAATCCATTAAGAAAAAGCAGGTGGTACAATTCTAATTCTGTCTATTCTTCTACACGGATAATAACTGTGGGTTTTTTGATTACGTCCAGTCTGTCTATTTGATTGATTGCCTTCTGAACAAACTCTTCTTTTGCAGTATGGGTGAGCATTAAAATTGGAACCGCCCTTTCCGGACTTTCCTGTTTTTGAATAACGGATGCAATGCTTATGCCGTTTTTCCCCAGTATGTTTGAAATACGGGCAAGAACGCCAGGCTTGTCCAGAGCGGTAAACCTGAAATAGTATTTGGTGGAAATCTCCTTCATAGGTATGACTGCTATTTTTTTATCTGCGTAAAATGGTATTTTATACGGATGGGTGTCACATAAGAGTTTTTTCCCTATATCCACAACGTCTGAGATGACCGAACTTGCCGCTGCATTGCCTCCGGCCCCTTCCCCATAAAAAAGTGTTTTACCTGCCATATCTCCTTCAAGATAAACCGCATTGTAAACACCTTCTACAGTAGAAAGGGGATGATTCTTATGCAATAGTGTTGGATGAACCCTTATATCAAGACCCATACCTTTCTTTTGTGCAATAGCAAGCAATTTTATCCTGTAACCAAACTCATTAGTAAATGTTATATCCATAGGGTCTATTTTTTCTATGCCTTCAACAGGAATATCTTTCCAGTAAACAATTTTGTTGAAGGCAAGTGCGGATAAAATTGACAGTTTATGAACAGTATCAAAACCCTTTATGTCAAGAGTTGGATTTCTCTCAGCATAGCCAAATTTTTGCGCCTGAGAAAGTGCCTGAGAAAAACTGGATGCATTGAGCGACATCCGGGTAAGAATATAGTTTGTGGTCCCGTTAAGAATACCAAGGATTTTTGTTAGTTTGTTGCCTGCAAAACTCTCACGGATTGCTTTTATTATGGGGATGGCTCCGGCAACACTTGCCTCAAATCCAATATGAGCGTTGTTTTCTTCTGCAAGTTTAAATATTTCCCTGCCCTTTTCCGATATCAGCGCCTTGTTGGCAGTAACAACTGATGTGCCTCTACTTAAGGTTTTTTTGACCGACTCATACGCATATTCAGTGCCACCCACAAGTTCAACAACTATATCTATATCCTTTGATTCCAGAACCTCGCTGTCTTTTGTGGTAAAAATAGCAGGGAAAGACTTTCCTTTCTTTCTGTCTATATCACATACCTTAACAACGGTAAATTCAATACCTGTTTTATCTCTTAATGTTTTTTTATTTTTGATTATCCCTTTTATGAAATGTGTACCGACTGTTCCGCAGCCCAGAACCCCTATTCTGATAATTTTCTTTTTCATCTGTAAATCCTTCCATTCAGTTCAGTCGCTCTTCTGCATTCACTACTATGAAATGTTTCTTTATGCCTTTTCAGTATATTAGTATAAGCCCGGCGGGACAGTTTCCTCCATAAGTTCTTTAGAGGAAAAAAAGAGTTCTTTCTGGAGTTCCTTCACAGTATTTTCTTCAGGAACCCTGGCAATACTATGCTTTTGCCTAAGGACTATTGCCTCATTAAGATACTCGCGGCTGATAAAATAATGGTGGCTTGTCAATTCGCCTTTCTTACCAGTAATTGCGTTTTCCTTCGCTAATGCCAGCATAACCAGATACTCGTTTAAATAGGTCTGTCTTAAAACCTGCCCTCTTAGATTTTTCAGTTCATTCCACTGGGGTATTTTTAATACTTCGGTTCTCACGTACTGGTATCTGTAAATATCCTCATTCATTTTTTTCAGTTGGTTAAGTCTGGCAGTATAATTTGCAATGTCCATAAGACACAGTATGCGATATATTTCATCGGTGGGGAAGTTGTACTCTTTCGCAAGAGCAAGCGCTTTCCCGGCAATTTCTCTCGCCTTTTCAAAATCACCTGCCTCATAATATCTTTTCATTTCCTCAACAAGAGCATCAAATTCACGACGCTTTTGTTCAAGAAGTTTTCTCTGCCTTTCTCTCTCTTCCTCTTCCTGCCTTCTCTGTTCTTCAAGTTCAATGCGTTTCTGCTGTTCTTCCATATACTGGTGGTAAAAATTAACGCCCGCCCCAACAGCCCCCAGGAAAATTAGCAGGAGGACTATCTTAAATAATTTCTTTTTCCCAGCAGGGGCATTTTTAGTTCTTTTATGTCTGCCCATAGCTGTTCAATTTTACCCTCAATAATCTTTTTTACAAAGAAACTTCCAATTATAACTCCGTCAACATTGTCACATATCTGTTCTATCTGAACTGCTGAGGAGATTCCAAAACCTGCTGATACAGGTATACCGGTCATAGTTCTTATTTCTTTCAGTTTTTTTGCCATCTCTGAAGAAAAACTTTTTCTCGGACCGGTTACTCCAGCAGAGGTTATGAAGTAAACAAAACCCTCAGCATCTTTAAGTATTCTTTTGGCACGTTTTAAAGGAGTGAAGGGTGTCAGAAAACTGACCAGTATTGTTCCATGTTTTTTGAGAATTTTCCGTATATCTCTGCTCTCCTCAAATGGAAGGTCCGGTATAATGATGCCGGAAATACCGGTTTCAGCACATCTTCTTGCAAATTTCACACATCCGTATTTATATACAGGATTGTAATAGGTCATAAGAAGATATGGTAATTTAACCGACCGTTTAAGAGCTTTGCATATATCAAAAACCTTATCTACATTCATCCCGGCTTCCAGAGCCCTGAAAGAAGCATCCTGAATAATGGGTCCATCAGCAATGGGGTCTGAAAATGGAACACCAAGTTCTACGATGTCCACACCGGACTTTTCTGCTCCTTTAACAATCTCTATAGTCCCATTGACTGATGGTAGGCCTGCTGTAAAATAAGCAATGAGTGCCTTTTCCCCTTTCCCTTTCAATTCTGCAAATTTTTCATCTATCCTGTTCATTTTGTCAGAAGACGTTTTCAATGTGGGCAACCTCAGTTACATCCTTATCACCTCTCCCTGATAGACAGACAATAATAACCTCTCCTTTTTTAAACCTCTTCTTGTTTTTTAACAGCCAGCCTATCGCATGTGCAGATTCAAGTGCGGGTATTATACCCTCGGTTTCACTCAGTACGTGAAACCCTTTAAGAGCATCATCATCGGTTGCATAAACATACTCTGCCCTGCCGGTTTCCTTGTAAAAGGAATGTTCAGGTCCCACTCCCGGATAATCCAGACCTGCTGCGACAGAATACGTGGGAGTAATCTGTCCATATTTATCCTGCAGAACATATGAGAAGTTTCCGTGCAGCATCCCTTTACTGCCTTTTGTGAGCGTGGCAGAATGTTTTGTGGTGTTTATTCCGAGACCACCTGCTTCAACCCCTATAAACTTTACCGCAGGATTGTTATAAAAAGGATGGAATAACCCTATACTGTTACTGCCCCCGCCCACACATGCGACAAGATAGTCAGGTAGTCTCTTTTCTTTTTTAAATAACTGCCTTTTAGATTCTTTTCCTATAACAGACTGAAAATTTCTCACAATCTCTGGATAAGGGTGAGGACCGACAACAGAACCTATTACGTAATGTGTATTACTGAAATTGCTTATCCAGTCACGCATCGCCTCATTTATGGCATCCTTTAACGTTTTGCTCCCCGACCTCACAGTGATAACCTCAGAGCCTAAAAGTCTCATTCGGTAAACATTAAGTTTCTGTCTTTCACAGTCAGTTTCACCCATATAGATATAGCATTTCATTTTCATAAGGGCTGCCGCTGTGGCTGTGGCAACCCCATGCTGACCTGCCCCTGTTTCTGCTATTATGCGGCTTTTCCCCATCTTTTTTGCAAGGAGAACCTGTCCGAGGGTGTTGTTAATCTTATGTGCTCCCGTAAAGGCCAGGTCTTCCCTTTTAAGATATACCCTGCACCCTATAAGTCTGCTGAAGTTTTCCGCCAGATAGAGAGGAGTGGGTCTTCCGGCATATTCGGTAAGAAGATATGCGAGTTCTTTTTTAAAGTTTTTTTGTTTTGAAATAATCCTGTATTTTCGCTCAAGTTCCTCAAGAGGAGGCATCAGCGTTTCAGGTGCGAATATACCTCCGAACTCTCCAAACTTTCCATACTTATCTGGCAGTTTTTTGCTCATTTAGGTTTTCCATTAGTTGGCGGATTTTTTCAATGTCTTTTATACCGGGCGCAAGTTCAACGCCTGAGGCAATGTCAATACCGTAAGGGTTAAATTGTTTCACCACTCCGGCTGCGTTGTCAGGAGTGATGCCTCCTGCCAGGAAGATTTTCTTCCATGGCAGACCCGGCTCATTTAGACAGGAGGTATCTATCTCTTTGCCTGTTCCTCCGAGTAGACCTTTCTTATATGCATCAAGAAGGAAAAAATCCACCTCATACCTTCTTATTCCTTTCATCAGCGATTCTCTGTTTTTCACCCTTAACGCTTTAATGACAATACTGCCCGGGAAGTTTTTTTTAATCTTACTTATCAGCGAAGGTGGCTCATCACCGTGAAGTTGAACCCCTGAAATATTGAGTGATGATAATGCCTCATTAACTGTTTTTTCGTCAGGATTTACAAAAACTCCTATGGCAACTATATCCCCGGGAAGATTTTTCAACAGAACTGTTGCCTTTTCAAAAGAAACATATCGGGGACTTTTATGGTAAAAATTTATCCCTATGATTTTAATCCCGAGAGACAGGGTATCTTCTATATCCTTTCTCCTGGTAAACCCGCATACCTTTATTCTCACCATCTTTCATCAATTTCAGGAAGTTCAGTGAGAGCAGCCCTTATCTTTTCTTCAGGATAGTCATAATCCTCAAGTTTGCCCTCAAAGTATGCCTGGTATGCAGCCATATCAAAGTGTCCATGTCCTGAATGGTTGTAAACAATAACCTTGCCTTCTTCTGCTCTCTTGGCTTCTTCCACCACCGCTCTTATAGCATGGGCTGTTTCAGGAGCAGGCAAAAACCCTTCTGTTTGGGCAAATAGAACAGCAGATTCAAAGCACTCTTTCTGGTGGTAAGAAACCGCCTCAATCCATTTATTGTCAAGCAGATGCGCTATTATGGGAGCGACGCCATGATATCTTAAACCCCCTGCATGTATTCCCGGCGGTATAAAACTATGACCGAGAGTAAACATCTTGAGTAGCGGTGTGGTGCATGCTGTGTCACCGAAATCGTATTTATACAAACCCTTGGTCAGTGTAGGACATGCCTTCGGTTCCACAGCAATAAATCTTATATCTGCCCCCTTGAGTTTTTCAGGCATAAATGGAAGGAAGAATCCTGCAAAGTTGCTTCCGCCTCCAACACAACCAATCATGATGTCAGGTTTTTCACCGGCAATTTTCAATTGTTTCTGTACTTCCAGTCCGACTATTGTCTGGTGAAGCAAAACGTGGTTTAAAACACTCCCGAGGGCATATTTCGTATCTTCTCTGCCAACAGCATCTTCTATTGCTTCTGAAATGGCAATTCCGAGACTTCCCGGACAATCTGGGTCATCCTTTAGAACCCTTCTTCCAAAATTTGTCTGTTCGGAAGGAGAGGCATACATAGTTGCTCCCCATGTCTGTGCCATAAGCCGTCTGTAAGGTTTCTGGTTGTATGAAACCTTGACCATATATATTACGCATTCTATACCAAACATCTTGCAACTGAAAGCAAGAGCACTGCCCCACTGCCCTGCTCCTGTTTCAGTGGTTATTCTTTTTACGCCCTCGGCTTTGTTGTAATATGCCTGTGCAATTGCAGTATTGGGTTTGTGGGAGCCTGGAGGCGACACAGACTCGTCCTTGAAATAAATTCTTGCCTTGGTCTTTAGAGCTTTTTCAAAGTTTTTTGCACGTCGTAGAGGCGTGGGGCGGTATAATCTGTAAACATCTATCACAGGGTCGGGTATCTCAATCCACCTTTCCGTAGAAAACTCCTGTTTTATCAACGCCATAGGGAATAGAGGTATCAAGTCCTCTGGTTTTATTGGCTGTTTTGTTCCGGGGTGTACTATCGGCGGCAAAGGCTTCTGCAGGTCAGACAAAACATTATACCACTCTTGAGGCATTTCCTTCTCTGACAGCAATATTTTACTATCCATATCCTATTCTCCCCGGATTTTACATCAATTCTTTTATTTTTTTTGCTATGTTACGGCTCTTCAATATTGATTCACCTATAAGCACACCGTTCAATCCGGCATTTTTAAGTCTTTCAACATCCTCACGGCACCTGATGCCGCTTTCACTTATTGTAGTTATTTTATACCGTAGAAGGAATTTAATCAAACTTAACGTTACATCTATGTCTGTTTTCAGGGTCTCAAGGTTCCTGTTGTTTATGCCGAGTATTTTATTTTCCCAGTTTTTTACCAGGTCTAAAACCCTGCCTGCCTCTTCTTCTGTATGTACCTCAATCAGTGTATCCATCATAAGTCTATCGGCGGTATTTAACAACTCCAGGAAATCTCGGTCAGAAAGTATCTTTATTATCAACAGTACCGCATCCGCACCATATGCTTTTCCAAGGTAGATCTGATACGGGTCAAAAATGAAATCCTTCATTAAGAGTGGCAGGTCAACAGTTTCTCTTACACTTTTTATGTCATCAACACTCCCGTAAAAAAACGGTTCGCAGGTAAGAACTGATATCCCTGAGACACCCATTTCAAGATAAGTAAGAGCAGTGCTTTTGACATCCAGTTGTTTATCAATAATTCCGGCAGAAGGGGACGCTCTTTTTATCTCTGCTACTATTCCAAATCTATTTCTTTCAAGGTTCTTTTTAAGGCTGAGCGGTTTCCTGTTGACCCTGCCTGTAAGTTCCTCAAAAGGGACAGTCTTTTTTTTATCCGAGACTATTTGCCGCTTTTCTTTCAGTATTTTTTTAAGAATCATTTCACTCCATACCTTCCTTTGCCCTGATTTCTTCAATGAACCGTTCAGCCCCATCTTTCATTTCTGGAAAATTTTTCCGTATCTTCTCCCATTCTTTCAAAGCCTCCTCATTCATCCCTTTTTTCTGGTATATGTGGGCTTTCATATGCGGTATATGAAACGTATGCGAATACCTCTCCCCCATTTCAAGATAGTAAAGCGCCCTGTCATAAGAACCATTTCCGTAATAAAAACCTGCCATCTCCCTGTACAGACGGGAGTTTTGAGGGTTTGCTTTTATTCCAGATTCAATAAATTCAATTCCATTTTCAATAACATTGTTTTTTTCTTTGTCGGAAAGTGAAGGG
>DYKC01000011.1:0-1326 GCA_020722825.1 Vermiphilus sp. | reverse complement strand
GGAGATCAGATGCAGATATAAAGACGGTAAGCAGGATGAAAACCGCACATCGTCTCATCTATTGACAGCCTCCAGTAATTCATTGAATTTCCTGTAGCATGTCCCTTTTTCAATAACTTTTTTACACAGGGAAATACCATCACTTACCCTTTTTACGGAACCGCTTGCTTTGAGTAAAAATGCGGTATTCAATAGAACAACATCTAACATCGGCCCCTTTTCTTTATTGCTGATTATGTCAAGCATAATCCTGCTGTTGGTTTCTGCATCTCCACCCTTCAGGTCAGCAAGTAAACATTTCTTAAAGCCAAAGTCCTGAGGATAAATCTCAAATTCTGTTATCCTGTTTTCCGATATTTCAGAGATATATGTTCTGCCGGTGAGAGAAATTTCGTCAATTCCATCTTCTGAGTGAACAACATATCCTCTTATTCCAAGAGCCTGAAAAACAGGTGGGATTATTTTGATGTGGTTATAGTCGCTAACACCCATTATCTGCACATTAGAGTGTGCAGGATTACATAAGGGACCTATTATATTGAATATTGTTCTGAAGCCAAGTTCTTTTCTCACTGAAGCCACATTCTTCATTGCTTTGTGATAAATGGGGGCGAAAAGAAAAGCGAAACCATATTTGCTTAACAGGAGTTCGCTTTTTTGTGGTTCAATGTCTATCTTATAGCCGGAATATTCAAGAACATCCGCACTGCCGCATCTGCTCGTGACAGAGCGATTGCCATGTTTGGCAACTGTGAGCCCACAAGAAAAACCCAATATTGCTGTACAGGTTGATATATTAAATGTTTCTGAGTTGTCTCCACCTGTTCCACAGGTATCACAAATAATTTTTCTGCCTAAAATATTTATCCGGATAGATTTTTCTCTCAGAAGTCTTGCGGCTCCGGCAATCTCAGTTGGTTGTTCCCCTTTCATTTTGAGCAATGAAAGAAAAGATGCTGTATGAACAGGGGATAACCTCTCCTCCATAATGTCTTTAAATACATTGTAACTTTCTTCCTCGCTCAGCGCCTTTTTCCTGAATAACTTATCAAAAATCTCCTTGTCCATCTTTATATTCTAAAATATTCTTTTTATCCCTGTCAATTGTATCATTATTTGAAAGGCACGGTTAGCATTCAGATTGAAAGGGACCCTTTTTCCCCGGCTTCAAAGTTCAATTAGGCCGTCGTGAGATAGCCCTGAGGAATACTGACCACCACTTATCTTTTTATCAGAGCGCCACCAGAAACCGGGATGACCGTAACCGGCACTACCACATTCTATGTGGAATATTTCTCCTATAAGTCCCCTGCTTATAATCTCCTT
>DYKC01000128.1 GCA_020722825.1 Vermiphilus sp. | reverse complement strand
TTTATTTGATTTGTTCGGCTTTTACTTTACGATGAAACCACATTTATCCCTTCCGTTAAAGTATATCCTTTTCTCCAGAAATATCAAGTTTTTCCAGGGTGTTATTTCCGGTACAATCTATTGAAAAAAGTGCTGTATGCCGGTATAATATAAATATGGCTAAAACCTTTGAAGAAAAATGCCGCTTTTTAAATTACGAACTGTACCTGCTGCACACCATCTCAAAAGTAATGAAAGAGACTTTCAACGAGAACAGAATTCTCAATGTTGCACTAACAGGACTCACCGCAAACTGTGCACTCGGTTTCAGCCGCGCCTCAATATTCTACTATGATAAAGAAAGGTCCATAATATATGGAAGAAAAGGCATAGGACCCTTTGACGAAGAAGAAGCATCCAAGATATGGGATGACCTAAGTAAAAAACCCATACCTCTTGAAACATATCTTCACCATAACTTTGAAAGCTATCTGGCAGAACAGAGATACCCAAAAACGATAAGGGAAATTGTTATCAATCTGAAAGAACTTCCTGCCGAAGACTATTTCAGAAAGACCATAGAAGAACAGAAGGTTTTTCATCTGACCGATGGTAATGATAAAAACCTGCAATTACCTGAAGTAATAAAACAGATTTTTGTGCCGGCAGAAATAGTCATACTTCCCTTATTCTCATCCAAGGATATAATCGGCATAATAATGGCAGACAATGCATTCCATCACAACCCCATTGACGAATCAACGCTCATACTTATTTCTTTAATCAGTATCCAGACCGGTATAGCGCTGGAGAACGCTTCAAACCACAGGATGATACAAAACCAACTGGAAGAATTGCAGAGACTTTACAAAACCATGAAAAATATGCAGGAAGAACTGGTAAAAGAAGAAAAACTTTCTACTATAGGCAAGATGGCTTCTTATTTTGTGCACGAAATTAAAGGCCCTCTGGCAACCATAGGTGGATTTGCAAAAAGAATAAACGAATCCGATACTCTTGAAACCTGTAAAAGAGATGCAGGAATTATTTTTAAAGAGATACAAAAGATGGAACAGATTCTAAATAAACTATTGGGATTTACAATGCTTTCTCCATCATCAAAAACAGAAGAAATAAACCTGTGTGAAATTGTCAGGGAATCTGTTGACTGTTTTGAACTGGAATTCTCACGAAGGAAGATAGACGTCCACATTGATGTTCCCCGGGACCTGCATACAAAAGGTGAAAAGGTCCAGGTATTAGAGATATTATTTAACCTGATATCCAATGCTGTAGAAAGTATGAATTCAGGATCTCTAAGCATATCAGCCAAAGAAGAATCCCCTTTTGTAAGGTTGTCCATTAGTGACACGGGGAAAGGGATACCGAAAGAATATCTTTCGCATGTTACAGAACCTTTTTTTCAACAAAGGCCGATGGTTTTGGTCTCGGAATGTTTATAGTTTCAAATATTGTTAGAAACTATGGCGGTAAAATAGAAATTGCTTCTGTTGAAAAAGAGGGTACGACAGTAACCGTATACCTGCCTGTATAGAAGCAGAATTACAGTGCCCTTATAAGTCGGGGAAATGCAGAACAGGGAGGTGGTAAGATATGCCCCAAAAGAAGATACTTATAGTAGATGATGATGAAAATGCTCGCCTTCTCTACAGGGAAGAACTTGAAAAAGAAGGTTTTGAGGTTCTTTGTTCAGCAGATGGCAGTGAAGCAATAGAGACTGTGGAGAAAGAGCAATGCGACCTTGTTATTCTTGACCTTCAGATGCCACAGAGAGACGGGATAGAAACACTGGGAAAAATTTTGACAAGGAAGAGGAATCTGCCAATAATCATTTACACAGCATACCCTCAATATCAAGACCAGTTTCTAACATGGGCAGCGGATGCATATCTCATCAAATCTTCCGACCTTAATCCGCTTAAGGAAAAAGTCAAAAAACTTTTAGGCAAAAAATGAACCCAAAAGATATAACAACATTTATTCTTGCAGGAGGTAAGGGAGAAAGACTGAATCCCCTTACAAGGGACCGTACAAAACCGGCAGTACCATTTGGCGGTATATACAGAATTATAGACTTTCCTCTGAGCAATGCTATAAATTCCGGATTGAGAAAGATCTATATCTTCACACAGTATAAATCATTTTCCTTACAAAGACATTTAAGAGAGGGATGGAATATTTTATCAAGAGAACTGGGAGAATTTATTGATCTGGTACCTGCACAAAAAAGAATTGGAGAAGAGTGGTATCTGGGGACAGCAGACTCGGTTTTCCAGAATATTCATATCCTTGAAGATGAAAAGCCCCAGTTAATACTTCTCCTTTCGGGTGACCAGGTATATAAGATGGATTACAGAAAAATGATACAGTTCCACCTTGAACATAAGGCAGATTTAACAATCAGTGTATTTGAGGTACCGGTGCAGGAAGCGCACAGATTCGGAGTCATAAGGATTGAGGGTGACAGGGTCACAGAATTCAAGGAAAAACCGCAAAACCCCCTTCCAGACCCCAGGAATCCTGATGTTTCTCTTATCTCTATGGGTATATATCTTTTCAACCTGGAGGTGCTGATTAAAAAGGTTGTGGAAGATGCAAAAAAAATAAACAGCACTCACGACTTCGGCAGGGATATAATACCTACAATGATAGACAAAGAAAAGGTCTGTGCATTCAGGTTTATA
>DYKC01000010.1:14532-18247 GCA_020722825.1 Vermiphilus sp. | reverse complement strand
AGTACGAAACGGATTCTCTTGACAGATTTCAATCCGTGAAGAGATTCTTTTACTGACTTTGCCGCAATCTCAGCCGCCTCTTCCACAGGATAGCCAAAAGCGCCTGTGGATATGGCACAGAAGGCTATGGATGTAAGTTTTTTTTCTTCTGCTATCTTGAGACAGTTCTTATAACACAAGGCAAGTTTTTCAGCAGGGTTTCTTTCGCTGTAGTAAACAGGTCCTAAGGTGTGAATCACATACGGATTGGGGAGGTTGTATCCGCGTGTTATAACTGCATCTCCTGTTTTTATGGGAGCAAGAGGTTTACACTCTTCGTATAACCGGGGACCTGCTTTGCGGTGTATCGCCCCAGCAACGCCACCGCCTGGAGCAAGATAGGCATTGGCAGCATTTACAACTGCGTCAAAGCCTTCCTGCGATGTTATGTCACCCTGCACGCAGTCTATTTTGACCTTTTCCTCACTCATTGTAGGTTACTAATTATTTCCGTCCCAGCCGGCAAGTCTTGCCCACAACCACCACGCCGCATATGCCTTCAGGTTAGCATTAAGAGGCTGGCTGTGAAGAGATTGACACGTGTACCAGTCAACACCCTCTTTATGGGTATTCTGCCATTCTATTGCCCAGTTGCCACCGTTATAGGCACAGTTGTCCCTGACATTCTTATCACCAAAGTACCTGCCGTTAGGGTCATAACTTTCAATATCCTCAAAGTCGTAGAGAATCTTGTTGTTTGCCTCACAGTAACGCCTGATTTGCTGGTTCCTCTGGTGCAGATTTCCTGAAAGTCCTGAGCCATCGGTATGACCTGTCATATAAACGAACCTCACATTAGGATAATCTCTTTCCAGTCCACTCATAAGTTTGAGATAGATGTCTATGTCCTGGGGGGTTGCCGAACTTACCTGTCCGCACCAGGACCACATAACAACGTTTATTTCCGGATGTGAATTAAGGTAGTTTCTCGTTGTATCTGCCCATGCTGTTCTGTTGGGATTGCCGAGGTCCCGTGCGGGCCCCATGTTGCCGTCTCTCATATCCAGTGCGCCACCTGTGCCTCCGTGGTTCCACGCATAGAGACTGCCGGCAAAATTCTCCAGCCCTTTCATCCCCGAACTAATCTGGCTGCCGTGTGAGGTATGACCGTAGGCTATGTGGAGTTCTCTTTTTGCCTTTTCTATCCACTGACGGGGTATCTTATGGATATTTGTGGTTCTGTGGTCAATAATGATGGGGCTGCTAGCCGGTTGGTAGGTCTGTCCTTCACAAATGAAAAGGGAAGTCAAAACAACTGCTACAACTAACGCTAATGATAGATTACGCTGTATTGTGGACATTTGTTACTCCTTAAAATTTCTCCATAGTGCCCGAATCTTTTCGTCCATTTTGACCTCTTCCAGAAACCTGATAAATTTCGTGTGAATCTTGCGGGCAACATCTTTGTTTTTAAGAAAAACTTTCTTTTTCTGCCCGGGGTCAGAAGGAAAATGATATAGTTCCGGTTCTACCTTTCCTCTCAACCGAGTCTTTCTTTGCCGACAGTGATATTAAACCACCTTCTTTTTCTCCTGTCAAGTATTAAGGTATATGAAAAGGTCAGAGAAGAATTTGAAGATAGATACGGCCTTATCTGGCTTGACCCTTTTGGTTTTAATAACACATATACTCTTACAATGAAACAGGAGGAGGCGGGAAAACTGGGAATTGAAAGCATACCCAACCTGGCAGAATTTCTTAACAGATGATGATTTTGCAGGCGCCAGCGTAGATAGGGGTTACTGTGCCATTCGCTGAAAAAGAAGCGTTTTTTCATCCTTACCCTGTTTGCAATGTCAAGGGCAAATGTTTTCATTGATGTGCGCTCCATGGATATATATGCCGTATAACTGGAAATGATTGAGGGGAGAAAACCCGTATCTTCAGTTTATCCCTGTATAGTTTCATAAATTCTATCTACTCAACAGGTATAAAGGTTGAGGATATTAAATTACCCTGCCCGTCCTTGAGGTAAAGTTTGCTGTAAAGGCTCACTATTCCTTCGTATCTGGTCTTTTTTGAAAGATAAACACCCTTCCCATATTCCATAAATAAAGTGTATCCTAACTTGACACAACATATCAAATCTAATACAATACAGGACAAGAATTATGGAGGTAGAATTTTAATGAACAAAGAATTAATCACTCTACTTGACTACTGGGAAAAAGAAAAAGGGATAGAAAAGGGTCTCCTCTTAAATACCCTTGAAAGCGGGCTTTTGGCTGTTTACAGAAAGAAAGCAGGATTAAGCGAGGATGTGAACATAAAAATTGACCCTGAAACAGGGGATATTAGATTTCTGGATAAGGCCGGACAGGAACTTCCGCCTCCAGAGTTTCCGTGGAAGAGGATTGCCGCACAGACAGCCAAGCACGTTATTCTACAAAAACTGCGAGAGACAGAGAAATTTACCGTTTATCAGGACTTTAAAAAACTTGAAGGGACTATTGTCAGCGGCAGAGTTGAACGGTTTGAAGACAATAATGTTATAGTTTCGGTGGGAAAGATCGAAACACTCCTTCCTTCTATCCACAAAATAGGTAATGAGCATTTTAGGCAAGGAGAACCGGTTAAGGTATATGTGCTTGAAGTAAGAAAACCAAACAAGGGAACTTATCAGGTTATAGTTTCCAGGACGCATCCGGATTTTGCAAAACAACTTCTGCAACAGGAGGTCCCAGAAGTCAGGGACGGAATAATAAAAATCAAGGCCGTTGCCCGTTTTCCCGGAGATATGGTGAAAATTGCAGTAACATCAACCGACCCCAGAATAGATGCTATAGGAACCTGCGTGGGAGAGAATGCAAGAAGAATAAAAAATATGATGAAGGAGTTAAAAGGAGAAAAGGTAGAAGTTATATTATGGGACAAAGATGTAAGCAAGTATATAATGAACTCTTTAAGTCCTGCTGTTGGCAAGGAAGTTATTACAGATCAGACAAAGAAGGAAGCAATAGTTATTACGGATGACAATCAACTTTTTCTCGCGATAGGAAAACGAGGACAGAACGTCCGGCTTGCATCTAAACTCACTGGATGGAACATTCGGGTCTTAAGAGAATCCGAGTATGCAATGGAAAAGAAACCGGCAGTAGGTATGATAGAAGGTATTGAAGATAAAATTGCTCTGGAACTTGCAAAGTTCGGTTACAGTTCAATAAAATCCCTTGCAGAGGCAGATATTGAAGACATTAAAAAAATTCCTGCTATTGAGGATGAACTGGCTGAGAAGATTGTCAATAAAGCGAGAGAATACAGAAGGAAGATAGCTGAAAAGGCTGAAGAATCTGAAAAATCTGAAAATGAAAAAAACCCAGGAATACCTGTTACAGGTGAAGATAAAAGATGAAGGGTGCAAGGTCAAGACCCCTCACCGTTAAAAACAATAATAGTTGTTGGTTGCAAGAAAAGAATTTAAACCCTAAGTTTTAAACTGACAACGATTTTAATGGTACGGGATAAAGGAGTTTTAAATAAATGAGAGTACAGGATTTGGCTAAGAAATATAAGATAGGTAAAAAAGAGTTTCTTGAGGTTCTTGAGAGAAATATAGGGATAAAAGGGAAAAAAACAATCAGTGCCTTGTCTACTGAAGAAATAGAAAAGATTGACAGGTACATTGAGAATAAGATAAAAGAAAAAATTTCCGCACAAAAAGAGAAAGAAAAAAAAG
>DYKC01000010.1:0-14432 GCA_020722825.1 Vermiphilus sp. | reverse complement strand
AAATAGAAGAAGAGAAGGCAGACAAAAAGAAGTCTGAGAAGAAAAAGGCAGTTGAAAAAGCAGAGAAAAAGCAGGTTGCCGCAAAGAAAGAGGCAAAAGAAAAACCCGTGAAGACGGGAAAAAAGACCGTCAGAAAAAAGGCAGAAAAGAAGGAAACTCCTGCTAAACATACACCAAAGGTTCATAAGAAGCCTCCTGTAAAGAAAAAACAGGCAGTTGTGACTGAGGAGAAAAAAGAAGTAGTAAAACCTGAGACACTCCCTCAAAAAAAGATTTTACTGGAGGGAACAGAAAATGTTAAACAACTCTCCGAAAAAACAGGAATCCCATCCGCTGATATAATAAAATATTTCTTCTCTCTCGGTTTTATGGTAACCCTCAATCAGTCGCCGGGAAAAGAAAACCTGAAAAAGGTTTGTGAATCTAACGGTTTCACAGTTGAATTTCAGAAACCAGAATCCATGATTGAGAAAAAAGTCTCTAAAGAGGAGAAAAAACTTCTTATACCAAGGGCGCCTGTGGTAACAATTATGGGTCATGTTGACCACGGGAAAACAACTATACTTGACACTATCCGTAAAAGTCGGGTGGCAGAAAAAGAGCATGGGCTGATTACACAAAAAATCGGTGCGTATAAAGTAGAATTGGGGGAAAAAGGTTCAATTGTTTTTCTTGATACTCCGGGACATGAGTCTTTTACAGCGATGCGAGCAAGAGGAGCACTTATTACGGATATAGTAGTACTGGTTGTTGCTGCTGACGAAGGGGTAAAGCCTCAGACAGTGGAGGCTATAAATCACGCAAAATCGGCTAACGTTCCCATAGTAGTTGCCATTAACAAGATTGACAAACCAAACCTGAATCTTGACAGGGTTAAGAAACAACTGACAGAATATGCACTTGTGCCTGAAGAATGGGGAGGCGATACAGTTTTTGTTAACGTTTCTGGATTAACAGGTGCAGGCATTAATGAACTTCTTGAAATGCTGGTTCTGATGGGGGAAATGCTTGAATTAAAGGCAAGTCCTGAAGGTGAAGCCGAAGGGGTTGTTATAGAATCTTTTATTGACAGGGCAAGAGGGCCCATTATCAATGTTCTTGTAAGGGAAGGGATGTTAAAAACCGGTGATATATTCATAACCGGAGAGGTCCGGGGCAAGGTCAGAGCGATTATAGACGATTGGAATAGAAAGATAGATATCGCAGGTCCTTCCACTCCTGTAGAGATACTTGGAGCCAATGGTGTTGCCGTTCCGGGAGAAAAATTTCAGGTTGTTAAATCGGAAAAAGTAGCAAGACAGTTGTTGGAGGAAAGGGTTACCGGACATATCCAGAAAGAAACAGGTGTAAAGAAGGTAACACTGGAGGATATCTATAAAGAAATCCAGAAAGGAGAGGTTAAAAAACTTAATCTGATAATAAAAACCGACTATGTCGGGAGTGTGGATGCCATAAAAAATATTATAGACAAGATACCTGACAGTGAAGTAAAGGTTTCTATCATACATTCCGAAACAGGAGCAATTTCAGAATCGGATGTTCTTCTGGCATCTGCTTCAAATGCCGTTATAGTGGGATTTAACGTTCCATTAACACAACAGGTAGAAGAAATGGCTGAAAAAGAAGGTGTTGAGATCAGAACGTACAAAATTATCTATGAACTGGCTGAAGATATAGCTAAAGCTGTTGAAGGGATGCTTGAACCAACTGAACAGGAGATTCTCTCCGGACAGGCGTCTGTCAAGAAGGTATTCCACCTTTCAGACAAGTCAACCATTGCAGGCTGCTTTGTGCTCAACGGCAAGATGATAAGAAACTCTGTGGCTAAGGTAATAAGGGGTGGTAGTATCATTTTCCAGGGAACCATTTTAAACCTGAAGAGATTCAAGGAAACGGTGAAAGAAGTTAAAGAAAACACAGAATGCGGTATACAGATTGACAAATTTACCGATTTTCAGATCGGGGATATAATACAATCATACATCAAAACAAAGGTGGTGAAGAAACTCTAAAAATGGAAGAGTGTATTTTTTGCAAAATGGCAGAGGGAAAAATAAGATGTGACAGGGTTTATGAGGATGAAAATTTTCTCGCTTTCAGAGATATAAATCCACAGGCTCCGGTGCACATCCTTATCATACCCAAAAAACATATTGCCAGACTTCATGATACTGGAGATCTTCTCCTGCTGGGAAAGTTGTTAAATCTTGCCTCAAAAATAGCACTGGATGAGAAGATTTCGGAGACAGGATATCGCGTTGTTATCAATACAAACAGAGATGCCGGGCAGAGCATTGGACATCTTCATCTTCATCTTATGGGCGGCAGAATAATGAAGTGGCCTCCTGGCTGAAAATTGTATCTAACAGGGTTCGGTAACCAGCAAAAACAAAAATGCCATCCATAGTTAGAGAAATTAAAATAAAAGACGTGAGTGTCGGCGGGGATAATATCTTTTGTCTTATAGCCGGTCCCTGTGTAATAGAAAACGAAAAAATTGTTTTATACACAGCGGAATCCCTTAAAAAGATGTGTGCCGATGAAAACATCCCTTTCATTTTTAAGGCATCTTTTGATAAGGCTAACAGGTCTTCAATAAAATCTTTCAGAGGTTTGGGAATGGCAAAGGGGTTAAGTCTACTCAGAAAGATTGGGGAGTATTTTGATGTACCAGTTACTACTGATGTACATTGCGTAACACAGTTGAAAGACGTGAAGGAATCTGTGGACTTAATACAGATACCGGCATTTCTATGCAGGCAGACAGACCTGTTGATTGCTGCAGGAGAAACAAAAAAACCCGTTAATGTAAAAAAAGGACAGTTTCTCTCTCCTAATGAGGTCAAAAATATTATAGACAAGGTTCTCTCCACGGGTAATAAAAGAGTAATGATTACAGAAAGAGGCACAACATTTGGATACAACAATCTGGTTTCAGATTTCCGTTCACTACCGGTTATGAGAGACTTCGGTTATCCAGTCATATATGATGCAACACACAGTGTTCAGGAACCCGGGGCAATGGGCACGAGTTCAGGAGGAAATAAGAGATTCGTTCCTTATCTTGCCAAGGCAGCAATAGCTGTGGGTTGTGACGGTATCTTTGCTGAGGTCCACCCTGATCCGGAGAAAGCCTTATCAGATGGTCCAAATATGTTAAATCTGAAAGAGATGAAAATCTTGCTGAGAGAACTGAAAAATCTATATAACGCTGTTAAAAAATGAAAAACAGAAATTATCTTAAATACGCGAAAAGAATTATTGACAAGGAGTGCAAAAATTTAAAAAAGATGAGGGATAACCTCAATGAAGATTTTTTAAAGGCAATAGATGTTATTTATAGATGCAGAGGTAAGGTTATTGTTACGGGAATGGGTAAAAGCGGAATTATTTGCAGAAAGATAGCCGCTACTTTCGCAAGTCTTGGCACTCCATCCATATTCTTGCATCCCGGAGATGCAGTTCACGGAGACCTTGGAATGGTATCAAAGAATGACATCGTCATAGTTGTTTCTAATAGTGGTGAAACAGAGGAAATTTTAAGAATACTCCCACCCATAAGGAAAATAGGAGCGAAAATAATCTCCTTTACATGCTCAAAAAATTCTTCTCTCGGGGTTTACAGCGATATTGTTGTAGAAACCGGAGAAATAGAGGAAGCGGATGATTTCAAGATTATCCCTTCTTCAAGTACAACCTGCGCACTCGTGCTGGGAGATGCCATAGCACTTTCAATTATGGCAGCCAAGGGTATCCGCAAACAGGATTTTGCCTTTTTTCACCCTGCTGGCAACCTCGGCAGGCGGCTTATGTTGAAAGTAAAGGATGTTATGCAGACAGGCAAGAAAATTCCCGTTGTGAAAGAGGATGCAAAAATGCCCTCTGTTGTAAAAGAAATAACGAAAAAAAATCTCGGTTTTACCCTTGTGGTTGATAAAAAAGGGTACCTCACGGGTATCATTACAGACGGGGATATAAGGCGTATGTTAAACAAAACCTGTGACATAAGTAAATCCGTTGCAAGAGACTGGATGACAAGAAATCCAAAAACGGTTGATGAAGAGAGTCTGGCTGTTCAGGCACTGAGTATTATGGAAAGGTCCGAGATTACCTGCCTGGTGATTATGGATGAAGATGCCAGAAAGCCTAAAGGAATAATTCACCTTCATGATTTACTCGGGAAGAAAGAGTTTAAAATTGAATACTAAAAAGATTAAGGTTGTTGCTGTAGATATAGACGGCGTACTTACGGATGGAAAGATGTTTTACTTTAGTGGGCAACCTTACCGTTCTTTTAATGTAAAGGACGGTCCATGTTTTTTTCTCCTGAGACTGGCTGGTATAAAAACGATTGTGATCAGTGGAAAAGGCTCTGAAGAGTCAAAAAGGCGGTTTGATGAATTTGGGGTGGATGGGTACTTTGAAAACATAAAGGATAAAACCGCTGTTCTGGAAAAATTCATCATAGAAAATGATATACGGTGGGACGAGGTCTGCTACGTGGGAGACGATCTGCAGGACATACCGGTTATGAAAAAAGTTGGTTTGTCCGCGGCACCTTCTGATGCGGTTCCAGAGGTAAAAAGTATAGTGGCTTACGTATGCAAAAGAAACGGAGGAGATGGTATATTGCGTGAAATAACCGAGATTATTTTAAAGGGAAAGGGATTATGGGAAAAAATCCTGGAAAGATATTTATCCTTGTTACCGGCATAATAACGCTTATTGTCTTTGTATCCTTGTTCTGCTTTTTCTTTTTTCGCTCATTTGAAATGAAAGGAGAGCGGTCTGCTGAAGGAGAACTAGAGCAGGTTACACACTTTTCGTTGAAACAGTTTGCTCAAGACAAAACCAGTTTTACCATTCAGGGAGAAACTGCTGAGGTGTTTTCAACAGGCGGAACCTCAATATCAACTCCAGAATTATCTCTTAATACTGCCACAGAAAACATTGAGATAAAAACAGGGAAAGAAGGGAAAGGGGAAATTAATATAATCCCTGACAAGAAAAAAGTGCAGACTATTGTTATTACGGGGAATGTCAGAATAATATACAAGGACATAAAAACAGAGGCAGTAACAATGGAGGGAAGGTGCTCTAAACTTACGTACAATGATAAAGAAAAAGTTCTTATTATGGAAGGCTCACCTGTTGTGATAAGAGGCAGAAGCCACTTTAAAAGCGATATTATCTACTATAGACTTGACAGAAACATTCTTGAACTAAAAGGAAACGTGAATGCCCAGATATATAGTGAAAAAGAAACTTCTGATTAGTTTTCTCCTGTTGGCATGTTCATTATACGGCAGCGATATAAAGGTATGCCTGTGGCGCGGAGATAAGCCTGAAAGATTTGTTGAGCAGTTTAGAGATAAATATCCCAAAGGCGAAATTTACACAAGGTGGTATTGTGGTCAGTTTTTGATAATCAATCGCGTTGAGATAGAAGATTATCTTATGGGTGTTCTTGCAAGAGAGATGGACAAACTGTGGCCACTGGAGGCACTGAAGGCACAGGCTGTAGTCTCACGCACCCTTGTAATGTATCTCTCAGAATTAAACAAAACAAAAGGCCTGCCCTACGACATTGAGAACTCAATATTTCATCAGGTGTATGGTACAACCGACTCTGAAAAAATAGAAAAAGCAATAAGTTCTACTGTCGGGGAGGTTCTGTCCTATAAGGGTAAAATCGTGCAGGTTTTTTTTCACGCCTGCTGTGGTGGCAAGACTGCACTTTCCTCTGAGGTGTGGGGTGGTACTTATCCTCACATTTCCTCTGTCATTGACCCCTATTGTGAAGGTTCTCCCTATTCAACATGGGAAAAGGTTTTCACTGGAACAGAGATTTCAAAAGCGCTTGGATTATCCACAATTGAGCGTATAGTGGTTGATAAAACTGACAGTCTATCCAGAGTGACAAATTTGAAAATTTTTCTTAAAGATGGTAGCATTAGAGAGTTTACAGGGCATAGATTCAGGATGGAAATCAATAAAGGGAAGTCAATAGTTCGGTTTGATTCCCCTGATATAATTCCGAGTACAAACTTTACCATAAAAAAGGTTGGGGACAATTTCAGTTTTCGCGGAGTAGGCTACGGACATGGAGTAGGTATGTGCCAGTGGGGCGCCAGGAAGATGGCAGAACAGGGATTTAATTACAGAGATATACTGTACCACTATTTTCCTGAAATGGAGATTGATAAAAGATAAGTCAGCCCCTCGTCATTAAAGACAGTAGAAGGTATTTAAATACTGAACACTATACTTATTTTTTCGCTACCCACCAGTTTTAATCACGGGGTGAAGGAGAAAAATAGTTATGGGGATAAATATCCATTCTGTTGTTATAATAGACAAAAACTTTAAGGAGTATATAAAAGATAAATTTGAAAAACTGGAAAAATTTATTTTTGATTCCGGAAATTTAGACCTGTATATAAGAAAAGAAGGACCCTTTTATATCAGCGAAATAAAAATTCGTTTCAAAGGTCACGACGTATTTCTTAAAGAAAAGAACAGCGACTTGAATAAAAGCATAGAAATCCTGTTTGACAGAGCGAAACGGCAGGTAAGAAAAATGCACGATCAAGTAGTGAACAGACCACACAAATAAATTAACGGGGATGGGGAAATCAAGATAAAAACAAAATCGTAACCCCTCACTACAAAAAACAGGAGGTTCGGGAAAGACAAAAGCAGGGAAGAGTTTTTCCAAATCGCTAATCCCGTCTTTTAAAGAGTTAGGGGTAAAGGAGAAGTGGCAATGAAGATAACAGATTTTCTGAAGGAGGATTGTGTGTTGATACCTGTAAAAAACAGAGATAAGAAGGGAGCAGTTTCAGAATTACTGGATCTGCTGAAAGAAAGAAAGTATATCAAGGATAGTCAAGACATTCTTGACAGTGTGATGGAAAGAGAGAAACTTGGATCCACTGGTATAGGACAGGGAATTGCGGTTCCACATACGAAGACAGACCAGATAGAAAATCTTGTCGGAGCAGTTGGTATTTCAAACGACGGAATATCATTTGATGCCCTGGACGGTGAACCTGTATACATCATCTTTCTTATACTGGCTCCCACAAAATCAATAGGGCTTCATCTTAAGGCGCTTGCTAAGATAGCGCGTCTGCTTAAGGACAAAACATTCCGCAATGCCTTGCGAAAAGCCACTCTGCCATCTGAGGTGATAAAGATTATACAGGAAGATGAGGAGAAATTGAGTTTGACAACTCCCTGATGGAAAAATGAAACAGATAAAAGGTATCGGAGTCTCTCAAGGTATAGCAATAGGAAAAGCAGGGATATGGGAGAATTCGCTTTTAAAATCTCCGGAACACTATAAATACCATATTGAAAACGGAGCACTTGAATTGGAAATAGAGAGATTTTATAAGGCGATAAAAAAAACAGAGACGGAAATCAAAGAGTTACAGGAAAAAATTAGAACTGAAGCAGGCACACAATATGTAGACATCTTTTCTTTCCACCTGACCTTACTGGAAGATCCCCTCCTGAAAGAGGAAACTGTGAAAATAATCAGAGATGAAAAGATTAACAGTGAAAGCGCTCTCAACAGGGTTATACAAAAATTAGGCAGGAAGTTCAAGAAGAAACAGACTGATTTTCTGGAAGACAGGAGGAGGGACCTTCTGGATGTTATTGAAAGGATTCTAATTAACCTGCAGGCTCCTACTCCAAAGAGAATTGATAAATTCCAGAACGAGATAATAATTACAAAGGATTTATCTCCCAGCCAGACAGTTTCTCTTGATAAAAATTATGTAATTGGCATTGTAACTGAGATAGGGAGTAAAACTTCTCATGCGGCAATAATAGCAAAGGCGCTGGAAATACCGGCAGTTATCGCCGAGAATGCGACGAAGGAAATCAAAGCAGGTGACAGGATTATAATAGATGGAGATGCAGGATTGATACTTATAGAACCGTCAAAGACAGTTATAGAAGAATACCTGCGTAAGAAAAATAAACTTGTCAGATTGCAGAAGAGGCTTTTTTTTATAAGGGACCTACCCTGTCAGACCTTAGACGGCAGAAGAGTAAGTCTTCATGCCAATATAGAATTTCCTCAGGAAGTGGAAACGGCTAAAAAATACGGTGCTGAAGGAATAGGTCTTTACAGAACAGAATATCTTTATCTGAACAGGAAAGCCCTTCCTTCAGAAGAGGAACAGTTTCTTGCCTATAAAAATGTGGCGGAAAAAATGGAAGGTAATAAACCTATTATTATAAGAACCATAGATATCGGAGGTGACAAATTCACCTCTGTTCTTCCTTCAATAGGAGAACTTAACCCCTTTCTCGGATGGAGGGGAATAAGGTTTTGTCTTGAACGAAAAGATATTTTTGAGACACAGTTAAGGGCAATACTGAGGGCTGCAGTCTATGGAAATCTGAAAATTATGTTCCCTATGGTTTCAACAATAGAAGAGGTAAAGGCATCTAAAGAACTGATTAAGAAAGTTATGTTAGCATTGAAAAACGAAAAGAAAGAGGTTAAAGAGCATATTGATGTCGGAATTATGGTTGAAATTCCTTCCGCCGCCTTGATAACCGATAAATTTGCAGAGATATCAGACTTTTTCAGTATAGGGTCCAATGACCTTGTACAATACACACTTGCTGTAGACAGGAGCAACGAGAAGATAGCACATCTGTATCAACCGTGTCATCCATCGGTGCTGAGACTCATAAAAACAACTATTGAAAATGCTTCAAAACACAAGATATGGACCGGTTTATGCGGAGAGATGGCTTCAATACCTGAAATGGCATGTCTTCTGGTAGGGATGGGTGTGCAGGAATTGAGCATGGCTCCTGGAGCAATTCCTGCTGTAAAAGAAAAAATAAGAACCGCAAGTTACAGTAAACTGAAGAAAATTGCAGAGAGAGCTATCCATTTCAATACAAATGAACAGGTATACAGTTATCTTCTTAAGGAACTTAAAAAAAGTTGATATCGTACCTTCTTCAGGATGAAATTGAAGATGTTTTTTGAAGGAGATTTATTATGAAAAATCTTACTGTTAAGAATATAGAAGGGATGGATAAGCAGAATATGCTGGATAAACTCAAAGAATTTCCGGCGCAGTGTAAGGAAGGATATTCATTTCCTTTGCCGCAGATGCAAGATAGAAAGTTTAAAAACGTTATATTCTGTGGGATGGGAGGCTCAGCAGTCGGTGGTAATATCATTAGTACTGTAGCATATGAAAGTTCAGGTCTCCCCTGTATGGTTAACAGTGATTACAGTCTTCCCTTGTGGGTCGGCAGAGAAACGCTTGTGGTTATTACAAGTTATTCAGGGGATACAGAGGAGACTGTAAGTGCAATGAAGTCAGCAAAGAAAAAAGGCAGTGGTATTATAGCCATATCAAGCAATGGCAAAATAGAAAATCTGGCTGCTTCTGAAAAAATACCGTTTATAAAGATACCCGGCGGTTATCCTCCCAGATGTGCATTGGGGTATATCTTCTTTCCAATTTATAGGATGATAAGTTCACTCGGAATTGTTCCTGAACTCCACACGGAAATCTTCAATAGGATTAAAAAGTGGACTGCAGGTTTTCTCCCTGACAGAAAAAACAATCTTGCATTGAATATAACGGAAAAGTTTTATGACAGAGTCCCTTTAATTTATTCAGGTACCAGACTTCTACCGGCAATAACCAGATGGAAAACTCAAATTGCCGAAAACAGTAAGTCTTTCGCTTTTATAAATGTTTTTCCGGAGATGAATCATAATGAAATTATGTCATGGCATTACCCCCGCTGGTTTATAAAAAAATGTGTGCCTGTTTTTATAACCTCAGGGAATGAACATCCAAGAACAAAATTGCGTTTTGAAATTACGAAAAACATTATTTCACAAATACAGCCAGATATCGTTGATATAAAGGTGAAAGGCAGAACACTTCTAGAAGAAATTTTTTACCTGATTGTTCTGGGAGACTGGGTAAGTTTTTATCTCGCTATATTAAACAGGGTAAATCCTACAGAGATAAAGGAAATAGCTCTACTAAAAAAACAACTGGGGGGTAAACGATGAGCAATTCCTATTTTTTTACTTCAGAATCTGTTACGGAAGGACATCCTGACAAGATATGTGACCAGATATCAGATTCAATCCTTGACGAGGTTTTAAGACAAGATAAAAATGGAAGGGTGGCTTGTGAGTGTCTTACGACCCGTGGGTTGAGTTTTATTGCTGGAGAAATTACAACTACCGGTTATGTTGATATTCCAGAAATCGTCAGACAACTATTGTTTGATGTGGGTTATACAGACCCTGCTTATGGATTTCACTTTGAGGCCAGCGCTATTATTACCTCAATACAAACCCAGTCTCCAGACATTGCACTGGGTGTTAACAGAGGTGGTGCAGGGGACCAGGGGATGATGTTTGGATATGCAGTAACCGAGACCAAAGAACTTATGCCTATGCCTATAATGCTTGCACATAAACTCGCAAGAAAACTTGCAGAGGTTCGTAAAGAAAAACAACTTGACTATCTGAGACCTGACGGCAAATCTCAGGTTACTGTTTGTTATGAAAACGGAATTCCAAAAACGGTTGAAAGTGTCGTTCTGTCAACCCAGCATGATCCTGGTATACCTCAAAAAAAGATTAAGGAAGACCTGATTGGACTTGTTATAGATAAGGTTATTCCGCGAGATAAACGCAGCAAAAAAATGCGGATTTTTGTAAATCCAACAGGCAGGTTTATTGTAGGAGGACCACAAGCAGATACAGGAGTGACAGGAAGGAAGATAATTGTTGATACCTATGGAGGTTTTGGCAACCACGGAGGAGGATGTTTTTCCGGTAAGGACCCGACAAAGGTTGACAGGTCTGCTTCTTATATGGCAAGATACCTGGCAAAAAACATTGTTGCTTCAGGACTGGCGAAAAAATGCGAGATACAGATTGCTTACGTTATAGGGATGAAACAGCCTGTATCCATAATGGTAAATACTAAGAATACCGGTCTTGTGCCCGACGATAAAATAGTTCAGTTGATAAGAAAGAACTTTGACCTTTCTCCTGCAGGTATAATAAAAAAACTTGATCTGAAGAATCCCATATACAGAAAGACTGCATGTTATGGACATTTCGGAAGGGAAGAAGAGGGATTCACATGGGAGAAGAAGGACTCAGTTAAAATATTCCAGCAGATATGATTTTTTGTCCTGCCAACTCTATGAAGATAAACTGCAGAAAGATAAAGTTTATCGCACAACAATTTTACGTGGGGGTTTCATATGGATTATACAATTAAAGACATAAAACTTGCAGACAGAGGTAAAAAAAGAGTTGAGTGGGCTTTTCAACATATGCAGGTTTTGAAAATACTGAGAGAGCATTATGGGAGAAATAAAATTTTCAAGGGATTGCGTATTGGCTGTTGTCTTCATGTAACAACCGAGACAGCAAACCTTGTGATTAATATGAGAGATGCAGGTGCACAGGTTTTCCTGTGTGCTTCCAATCCCTTGAGTACACAGGATGATGTTGCAGCATACCTGGTAAGAAATGAAAAAATCAGTGTATTTGCGAAACACGGGGATGATAAGGAATCATACTATAAAAACATAAAGAAGGTTATGTCAAAAGAACCTCATCTCGTTGTGGATGATGGAGGCGACCTTATATCCTCTTTTCACAGGAATATCTCTTTGGCAAAAAACATCATAGGAGCCACTGAAGAAACAACAACCGGGGTTATCAGACTTAGAAGTCTTGCAAAAAACAAACTTCTGAAGTTTCCTGTAATTGCTGTGAATGATGCAAATACAAAGCATTTTTTTGACAACAGGTATGGAACTGGACAATCTTCAATAGACGGCCTCTTGCGTGCTACAAACATCCTTCTCGCTGGAAAAACTGCGGTGGTATCTGGTTATGGATGGTGTGGAAGAGGAATAGCAAGAAGATTTCAGGGAATGGGTGCAAGGGTGATAGTAACAGAGGTTGACCCTCTAAGGGCACTTGAGGCAGTGATGGATGGTTACTGGGTAATGCCTATGTCAGAGGCATCAAAAATTGGAGATGTCTTTATAACGTCAACCGGTAATATCTCTGTCATAACGCTCACTAACATAAGACAAATGAAAGACGGGGCAATTCTCGGTAATGCAGGACATTTTAACGTAGAGATTGACCTGAGTGCTCTGGAAAAAGCCGCAAGAAAAAAAAGAAATGTAAGAGAAGGTCTTGATGAATATACTTTTGCAAACGGAAAAAGAATTTATATACTTGGAGAAGGAAGACTTGTTAACCTTGCCTGTGCTGAAGGACATCCGTCTTCGGTTATGGATATGAGTTTTGCCAATCAGTTTCTTTCGTTAAAATACCTAAAGGAACATCCTGAACTGAAACCTGACGTTTATCAGGTTCCTGAAGAAGTAGACAAAAAGGTTGCCGATATGAAACTGAAGGGGATGAATATCAAGATAGATAAACCTACCCGAAAGCAAGCAGAATATGTAAATTCATGGGAACTGGGAACATAACAAAAAAGGACGGAAATCTCCTGAAGATAGGAGTTACAGGCATCTTTGGTTCAGGAAAAACAACCGTGACTGAAATTTTTGCTGCGGAAGGTATCCCTGTTATTTCTTGCGATGATATTGTCCACCAGTTGCTCGGTAAAAAGAAAATATCTAAAAAAATAGAGGAAACGTTCGGTAAAGATTTCTTTAAGAACGGCAGTCCTGATAGAAAAAAGATAGGGAAACTTATTTTTTCTGACATAGATAAAAGACGTTATCTTGAAAACCTGCTTCATCCTGCAGTTTTCGCAGAATTGAGGAAAAGAATACTTGACTATAATAAAAAAGGTGGTATAATAGTTATTGAAATCCCTTTGCTTTTCGAAACGAAATCGGAAAATCTATTCAACAAAATAATTGTTGTTAAATCTACTCCTGAAAAAATCAAAGAACGGCTTAAAGAGAAATTGGAAGAAGAAGACATAGAACGCATATGGCAAAACCAAATCCCCTTAAAACAAAAAGAGAAAAAAGCAGATTATATTATTAATAACTCCGGTCCATATAATGAAACGCTACGGCAGGTAAAACAGTTGATTGTGAAACTGACGAGCGAAAGTGAACTATCATGGAAACAATAAAAGAAATGGATGTTGCAGATTTAAGAAAACTTACAATTCCGAAATTGCAGAGTATAGCAAAGAATCTGAAGGTTGACGGTGTAATAAGTAATCTCCGGAAAGAAGAAATAATTTATAAGATAATGGAATCCCAGAGTCAACGGAAAGGACTCATTTTTGGCGAAGGCGTCCTTGAAATACTACCGGATGGATTTGGTTTTCTCCGTTCGCCCAACTACAACTATCTTCCAGGTCCTGATGATATATACATATCTCCTTCCCAGATAAAAAAGTTTTCTTTAAAGACAGGTGATACTGTGTATGGACAGATTCGCCCTCCAAAAGACACAGAGAAGTATTTTGCTCTTCTTAAGGTGGAAAAAGTCAATGAGGAACCTCCTGAAAAAATTCAGTCAAGAATCCCTTTTGAAGAATTAACCCCGATTCATCCCAATGAGAGATTTTTACTTGAAACCTCTTCTGAAGAAATAACAACAAGGGTTATAGACCTCGTTACCCCTATAGGTAAAGGCCAAAGAGGACTTATTGTATCTCCTCCGAGAGCAGGAAAAACCGTTATTTTACAGAAACTTGCCAACGCAATAGCCGAAAAAAATCCGGAGGTGCACCTTATAGTTCTGCTTATAGCAGAGCGTCCTGAAGAGGTTACCGAAATGAAAAGGATTGTAAGGGGAGAAGTGATAAGCGCAACTTTTGATGAATCTCCTGAAAGACACACGCAGGTTGCTGAAATAGTAATTGAAAAGGCAAAACGTCTGGTGGAACATAAAAGAGATGTTGTTATCCTACTTGACAGTATAACGCGTCTTGCCCGTGCTTACAACGTCCTTGTTCCTCATACAGGCAAGATTATGACAGGTGGTCTGGAATCCAATGCTCTGGACAAACCGAAGAGATTTTTCGGGGCAGCACGTAACATTGAAGAAGGCGGAAGCCTCACCATTATAGGGACAGCACTTATAGATACCGGGAGTAAAATGGATGATGTCATCTTTGAGGAATTCAAGGGAACAGGCAACATGGAGATAAACCTTGAAAGGAAACTCGCTGACAGAAGAACTTTCCCTGCCATTGACATTAACAGGTCAGGTACCAGACGTGAGGAACTTCTGGTTAATCCGGAAGAACTACAACTTGTCTGGCTCTTCAGAAAGGTCCTTGCGCCACTAAACCCTGTAGAAGCAATGGAACTGCTGATAGCGCGTATAAAAAACTCCAAGTCCAACATAGAGTTGCTGCTTTCTATCAAGGCTCAGAGTCAGTGAGTCCACTCCT
>DYKC01000127.1 GCA_020722825.1 Vermiphilus sp. | reverse complement strand
TACAGTATAACCTTCTTGACCGCAACAATGAAGAACTGTTATCGCTTGCCTCTGAAAAAGGGCTGGGGGTTGAGGTGGTGGAGCCGGTAGCAGGGGGTCTGCTTGCTATCCCCAATGAAAAGATAGTGAAGCACGCTCCGGTTAATGCAAAAAGCTATTTTGAACTCACACTCAAATTTGTCCTGGCGAATTCCAGTGTACACGTTGCATTTTCAGATATGTCCACGCTCCAGCAGGTAAAAGAAAACGTAGCAATCGTTTCAAATCCCCGAAAATTTTCCCTGGCAGAGGTAAAGAAACTTGGCGAAATCTTTGAAAGCCAGAAGAAACTGCTGGAATTATACTCTACAGGGTGCCAGTACTGCATGTCGTGTCCGAACAAAGTTAACATCCCTGCTATTTTCAGACTCTTAAACCTTACGAAGGTGTACGGTTTTACCGAGAGAGCGAAAAGAGGATGTCAGGCATTAAAACCTGAGGAAAAAGCGTCAATGTGTACGGAATGTGGCATATGTGAATCAAGATGTCCCCAGAAAATCCCCATCCGCAAGAAACTCAAGGAAGTGCAGGTCTATTTGAAGACTAATACAGCACTTAGTTATATCCAGAAAATCTGATTACCCTTTTTCCCCGTAAACAGGTCTATGACAAACCATACCCCTGCACAGGTATACAGTCCCAGCGGCAGTCCCAGAAAAAAGTACTTGAGTTTACCATATATCTTGGCGCCCCCATATCTGAGGATTATGGATTTTACCAGCCAGACTATGAATATAGAAAACCACAGCTCATCCATCAACCATACCGGAGCAACCACGATACCTATGGGGTGGAATGGCCACCATAGAAAGTTCTGGCGCATGAAAAGGAATATGCCCATGGTAAGAAATCCTATACTGCGGCTCACCCACCCTATAACATTGGGGGTGGTCTGATGCTTGAGCATCTCTGCGGCGTAACTGAAAGCCGCAATAGGAGCACCCTGGAAATACCAGTTGTTCAGGTTAATCCCTCCATACCTATAGCCCAGCTGTATCTGGATTATTATGGCGGCCAGAATGCCTGTTGTTAGGGCACCCATTATAGCCCAGAAAAGCATTCTTTTGTTTCTCTCCGGACTCTTCTCGGCTATCTTTAGGCCGATAGAGGTTGAAGCAAGTGGAAATGTTCTGATGTCTGCCGCATACATATAGGTCAGGGCAAGCGCTCCAAGGGTCAGTGGGGTGAGGTTTGAAGAACCGAACATTGAAACAATCTGTACAGAGGCTATGGATGTTGCCACAAGCGTGGGGATTCCCCCTTCACATACCACTCGGGTCACTATAAACCAGATGATAAAGGCAAAGACAAGAAACAATACTGCAATATGCCATTTCATACCCGACAGCATCAACCATGCTGTAAGAAAGAGCGTGCCGAATACAAGTCCCCAGAAAGAGGTCTTGTAGGAAAGTATTTCGGCGGAGTCGTCAATATCCTTTTTGCCGGTTGCCCCCTGCCAGACCTCTTTCAGGTGCCCACGCGCCAGCCACAGACTGTACCCCACCATCATCAGCATTGCTCCCATACCGAAATGGTGAAATATGGGCTCTCTTGCGCAGCCGTAGATGCCCACGTTCTCAACACTTGCTATGCCCATTATATTGAAACTGCCCCGTATTATCTTGAAAACAATGTTAAAAAACCACAGGGAAAAAAGTACATTGAGGTTGACGAAATAGGCAAACCCTATTACCGGAAAACTTATACGGAACATCAGATTCATGGTCCTTCTGAATATAGGAATGGTAGTTTCAATCCTTATGTCGGGAACAAGAGAGAAATAGAAATGAAGTGCAATTATGGTACCGAAAAGAAATGCCAGTGAAAATCCTGTCCACATAAGAGGGTTTCTGAAAAAAGGCGGTATCCTTCCTTTCTTCTCTTTTTTGTCCGATACCATCTCAATGGGCAGTATGGCGAGAGGATAGACAAGTTTTTCTCTCTCCACCCACTGCTTTCTGAATATGGACGCAACACAAAACATCACAAAATAGAGCACCAAGAGGAATGGGAGCCAGGCTGTCAGAGGGATAAGCCAGGCTGTCCATGGTATCCTCATACCTTTGGGGAGGCCTTCAAAGAAGTACCTTACCGCCTCTGTGTCGTTCACTATCAAAAACCGTTTCAGGTTAGGCAAAACCAGGGTATCCCACTGGTTCACCGGAGAGGTATAGTATAACGGCCCTGAAATCATAGGCAGTATCTGGTTACCCAGGCCCATCTCCACCACTGACGAGGCTACCAGCATCATAATGTAAACAAGCAGCAGTTCACCTGAGGTAAAAGCAAGCCGACTGTTTATTGACTTCAGCACCGTGTTGAAGACAAAAACCAGAAAGAAGAAAATAAATATCGCACCTGCTGGCATATGGTCTATCGCCATATAGGAACTGTGGGTTACATGGACCGAGAACTGGGCCACTAAAGCGACAAGAACAGAAAAGAGTAAACCGGCTACAAATGCCCGTCTGGTAAGAAACCTGTCCATAACACCTCCTTTAACTTCCCCTATCCTTACGGTGTGCAGCCCGGCGTGATATACCGGGTATTACCCTCAATGATATTTTACCTTTATAATAATTATAATCAAAAATCGTTTGTTATGCAATACCCTCCTGGTAATGTCTTAAAATGTCTGGAAAAAGATAATGGTGTGAGGTATCCTATTAACGGAGAAAAGAAGTTAACAAGAGGGAAAATCCCTGA
>DYKC01000126.1 GCA_020722825.1 Vermiphilus sp. | reverse complement strand
AGGAGTTTGGCAAATTTCAATTACTTCTTTCATGAATTATTAAGGTTTACCTAAAATTCTCTTTTTGTAAAATTTATTTGACCATTTTAGCCATTTATATTATCTTAATAAAAATTATAGCCCTTACCACAAATGGCAGAGGTTCGGGGTAAAGGAGGATGGCATGGACATGATTACAACAATAAAAGGGTCTCTTCTGGAAGACTTCTTTCCTGAAGGATGGGATATGAAAAAGATTGACAGTTGTTGCAACAACCCGCCTGAAAAAATCCTTGAACGGCAGAGGTGGTGGAACAAAAATTTTTCACCCGTGCTCTGCGAAACTCTTGAGGAGTTCAACGTAAAGATGGGTCACGAGATAGCCGCAGAGATTCGTAACGCCAGGCAGACAAAGAAAAAACTCATATTAATACTTCCGGTAGGTCCGATGGGGATGTATAAGTGGATTGTTTATTTCCTGAAGGAATGGAACGTTGACTGCAAACACGTCTATGGATTTAACATGGACGAGTGGAGCGACAGCAACGGAAAAACACTGCCTTCAAACAACCCGGGGGCATTTCAGAATGCAATGGAGGCTGCTTTTTACGGACCCCTTGGAAAACTTGCTGTTCCCGAGAGCCAGCGTTATTTTGCCACAAAAGAAATGCTGCCCAGATATCCAGCAAAGATAAAAGAATTGAAGACGAAAGGTGCAAAACTGGTGGTGATTTTCGGGATAGGAAGGGTATTCCACATAGCCTTCTGGGAACCACATTTTGCCGCAGAGTTCAGGTCAGAAACGGAATGGAAAAAGCAGGAATACCGCCTTGGAGCAAAACTGCATCCTCTCACGATTGAACAGAATGCAATAACCAGTTTTAAAAGTAGAACAACCCTGGTCCCCTGTTTTGCAAATACCATAGGTCCGGGAATTTTCCTTAAGGCAGATAAGATTATCGGAGGAGCGGACGGCTCACTCGGCAGGGGAATGATGTGGCAGGGGATGAGTTTGTGGGTAACCCTGAGATATGGACCGAGTATCTGGATTCCCAGCAGTTTTATGCCCACGCTTCCGGGGAAACTTTTCTTCCTGAAGGAACTCGCCGGGCCATTATCACCTGAATGTAACTGAAAAATTTAAAAATCCTTCACCGTTTGTCATTGTGAAGGAGCGTTTCCCGCGACCAAAGCAATCTCAATGGGATTACTTCAGTAAAGCACCTTGCAACAACAAAGAGCGTCGGATTGCCACGGCAAAATACCCCGTAGAACGGGGCAATTGTCTCGCAATGACAAAAATCGTTAGTGAAGGGGAAGGAGGGGGAAAATGAACGTACTGGCTATAGGTGCACATCCTGACGACATAGAAATTCTTTGCGGAGGTACACTTGCAAAGTATGCGAAAAATGGAGACAGGGTTTTTATGGCTCACCTGTGCAACGGTAATATGGGCGGCAAAAACATAGCACCTGAAGAACTTGCCGCCATAAGGGACAGGGAAGCAAAAAACTCTGCTTCTCTCATAGGGGCAGAGGTGCTGGGTCCTATCGCCGGTGACCTCGACCTCTATCCAACAAAAGAGATGCGGATAGCAGTCGTGGATATAATAAGGCAAACAAAGCCCGATGTAATAATCACGCACAGTATAACGGATTATATGCCGGACCACGTTACAACAGGACAACTTGTTTTTGATGCAGCTTTTACAGCAACGCTACTCCTCTACAAAACAAAAAATCCTCCTTATGAAAAAATCACACCCATTTACTATATGGATACGCTTGCAGGCATCAATTTTGAACCGAGCCACTATGTTGACATTACCAATTTTATGGACATCAAAAAGAAGATGCTTCTCGCACACGAAAGCCAGTACAGGTGGCTTTCGGAACATCACAAGTCAGAACCTATTAAGATGATTGAGAAGGTAGCAGGATTCAGAGGCCTGCAGTGTGGTGTGGAGTATGCGGAAGCGTTTTCTATGGCAAAGGTCTGGGGTAGGGTTAAGACAGAAAATCTCCTGCCGTAAAATAACGAATTGAATTATCTCTTGACACATGGCATATTTAAAGGTAAAATGATAATGGGAATTATTATCAATAAGGAGAATAAATGCGCTACGGGAATCCATGGATACAGCAGAGACTTATTGAAGAGGGGTTGAGAATTACGGAGGCAAGAAGGGTTATATTGGGTATTCTCGGCAAAACCTTACAGCACCTTAGTGCAGAAGAGATATATTTTATTGTACGCAGGATAAACCCTTCCATAGGGTTCGCCACAGTATATAGAACCCTTGACCTTTTGACAAAGATGGGCATTGTGCAGAAATTTGAATTTGGTGATGGCAGGGCAAGGTATGAACTCACAGGAGGAATGGAAAAGAAATCTCACCACCACCATCTTATCTGTACAAAGTGCAGAAAAATCATTGACTATGCTGATTTTATTGACGAGGAAAAGGAACTGATAAACAAAACAGAGAAAGCACTCATTAAAAAGTACAGGTTTGACATCAAAAACCACATAATCAATTTTTACGGACTGTGTGAAGATTGTAGAAAAACCTAAAATCATATTTCCTCATAATGAAAGACAGAGGATTCGGGAGTCGGGATTGGAGGTTCGGCAAAGACAAAACAGAAAAGGTATTTTCCAAATCCTGAATCCCATCTTTTAAGAGAATTCGGAGTAAAGGAGGTGAGTGATATGCCAGGTGGAGACGGAACAGGACCGGCAGGACTGGGTCCGATGACAGGCAGAGCGGCGGGAT
>DYKC01000125.1 GCA_020722825.1 Vermiphilus sp. | reverse complement strand
GCGCCAACTTTGACCCCAGCCACCTCTTCTGGCAGGGCATAGACCCGAACGCGGCTCTTAGGAGGCTTAAAGACGCTGTCTACCACGTCCATGCGAAAGATACTAGAATAGACCCGTACAATACAACTGTCAACGGTGTTCTTGATACAAAAACCTATCTTGATGAAATCAACCGCTCCTGGATTTTCAGAACCGTGGGCTACGGACACACCGCTGAATTCTGGAATGACTTTGTGTCAACATTAAGATTAATCGGGTATGACGGAACGCTCAGCATAGAACATGAAGATAGTCTGATGAGCGTGGATGAAGGGCTGAAAAAAGCAGTGGATTTTCTGAAAAACATCCTGATAAGAGAACCCAAACCAAAAGCATGGTGGACATAAAAACTGGTATCTCATTGCGATATCCAGGACTCAGGTAAAATGGGAAAAGAGATACCGGGGACCGGTTCAATCCTTAAAAGTTCCAAACAGCATCTTTATATTGGCATTAAACCTGTGGATAGCGAAAAAGATTAGCTATGTCAAAGAACAAACAACTTAGATTAAACTATGCTGTTGCAAAGTAAAAAGACCAAATTTGTCAAAGTTCAGTATGAAAAACCAAAAGGGCGCAGATTTCTTTTTGCACCCCATATTCCAACAGACGCAGGAACACTATGAACTATGCAAAGGCAGCGGTGGAATCAGGTGCAAACTGGGTGAAGATAGTATTCCTTTGCTGGACGCATTGAAATAATCTTAAAGAGGAGATTGAAAATGGCAAAAAATAAAACAGCGCGTATAATCGTAGGTGGTGCTGGAGGACAGGGTATACTTACACTTGGGAAGGTTATCTCCTACTCTGCAATACACCAGAATATACAGGTATCCTGTCTGCCTGCCTATGGAGCCGAAATGAGAGGCGGATACGTCTACTGCACCATTGTAATATCTGCGGGCGAAAATATTGCTTCCCCTGTAATCTCTCATGCAGATATAGCCGTATTTATGGATGAGCAGATGTTCAAAATGCTTCGTTCTTTCCTCAAAAAAGATACTGACTTAATTCTGAACACCTCTTTGATTAAAAAATCTTCCTTTACAACGTTCTGTGGTGTTACCTCTATACCTGCAAGTGAAATGGCTGAAAAAATAGGGAATATAAAAATTGCCAATATGATAGCAGCAGGAGCGCTTGGATATATCATAAACAAGAAATATTGCAGATTTAACCTGTCAGGACTTTATTATGGGGTGGGGGAGGTAATAAAAAACAAAGAACTGTTGGAAATGAGCAAAACAGGTATTGAAACTGGCTGGAATCTACTCCATGGAAAAAGAACTAAAGATAGAAAAGATTAGTGATTACAAATATATCATACCCAGAGAAGAAGATATGCGGGTAGCCGGAATTATTTACATTTCAGAAAAACTCCTTCCAAAAGTTATCTCCGATAATGCCCATCTGCAGGTGATGAACATTGCAAAACTCAGAGGTATCACAAAATACAGTCTTGCTATGCCAGATGTGCACTGGGGCTATGGTGCTCCCATCGGGGGAGTCGGCGCGTTTGATGCGGAATCCGGGGTTATAGTTCCCGGGTTTGTAGGATTTGACATAAACTGCGGGGTCAGACTGATAAGAAGCAACCTTGTTATTAAAGATATTCGTGATAAACTGGAGGATATCATAAACCTTCTCTACACAAATATACCTTCAGGGGTCGGTTCCACGGGCAAGATAAAACTGAAGAAGAAAGAACTGGAAGAGGTAGCAATGAAAGGTGCCTTGTGGGCGGTAAAAAACGGTTTCGGGACACCGGAAGACATTGAGAATATTGAAGAACAGGGAAGGTTAAAAAACGCTGACCCGGATTCTGTAAGCGACCGTGCATATGAAAGAGGGCTGGAGCAACTCGGAACACTCGGTTCAGGCAACCATTTTCTTGAAATACAGCAGGTAGTTGATGTATGGGAGGAAAACATCGCCAACGTTTTTGGAATATTCCCTGGGCAAATAACCATTATGGTCCACACAGGCAGTAGGGGATTTGGATATCAGATATGTGAGGACTATCTGGACAGATTCGGCAAAACTGTTGTAGAATATGGACTCAAGATACCTGACAAACAACTCTCCTGTGCACCTGCATCCTCCAGAGAAGGCAGGAGATATTTTAAGGCAATGAATGCTGCAGCAAACTACGCCTTTGCAAACAGACAACTCATTACCCACTGGACAAGAGAAGTCTTCTCTTCGGTGTTCAAAATCCCTTATGAAAAGATGCAACTTTCCCTGGTCTATGACGTTACCCATAACATATGCAAGTTTGAAAAACACACCATAGAAGGAAAGGAAAAGATGCTGTACGTGCACCGCAAAGGCGCAACGAGAGCTTTTCCCGCAGGCCATCCGGAACTACCTGACAGGTATAAACAGACAGGCCATCCGGTAATAATCCCCGGCACAATGGGTACCTGTTCTTACGTACTTGTCGGTACTGAACAGGCAATGGAAGAGACATGGGGAAGCACCAGCCACGGTGCAGGAAGAATAATGTCACGTCACCAGGCAGTAAAAGAAAACAGAAACAGGTCTATCGCAAAAGAACTTGCAATGCAGGGAATCCTTATCAGAGGTGCCAGCAAAAAAGGACTCCTGGAGGAGATACCTGAGGCGTATAAGGACATAGATGAGGTAATAAGGGTGGTGGAAGGTGCAGGATTATGCAGGAAAATAGCCAGGATGGTCCCTCTTGCCGTCGTCAAAGGGTAA
>DYKC01000009.1 GCA_020722825.1 Vermiphilus sp. | reverse complement strand
ACTTGTGAACACAGGGCAAATGTAATATAATTTTTGAAATGAAAGAAAGGTCTGTAAAGGGATTCAGTATTTTGGAATTATTGCTTGTTCTTTTCGTTCTTTCCTCCCTCCTTCTGTTCACAATGGCATATTTCCACAGGCATCACCGGGGGTTTCTTCTTGATGCCACTGCAAAAAAAATCGTTGAAGCAATGGGACTTGCAAGGGAGTATGCGGTAAACGAACGCAGGGACTTTTACGTTGTTTTCACCGATGAGGGTTTTGTCGTTTTGAGGGAGAACAGGGAACTTGTGGGTAAACATCAGAGTTTTCCAGATAATATAACGATAATTGAGAAATCAGAAGGTTTTGACCCTGCGGTGCTGAAGGCGGACGGAACTTCCAGTATGGCCGGTTATCTGAAACTTAAAGACACTGTGCAGAAAAAAGAGGTAAAGATAATTCTACACAACCTGACCGGAAGGTGTTTTATCTCAGATGATTAAAAACAGTGCATTGAAAAAATCAGGACAGATGACTGGCAGCATAGAGTTTTTTACAGGAAGTGAAATGACAAAGATTAACATCCATACACCATATTATTATAAACACTGCGGTATTACTTTTATAAGCGTGCTCATCGCCTTTTTTATTCTTTCGGTTGGAATAATAACCCTGTTGCGGGTCTATCCTGTAATTGACAAACTTTCAGGCAGGGCAAAGACCTATGTCTCCCTTTCAATGATAGCGGACAAGGTTTTTACAACCATTGAAAAAATCTACGGGGATGCTGATGGACCTGTAGTTCCGTCTTTTCTGTCAGGGACTGACGAAGACTTCCCTCAGTATAGTTATTTTGTAAACATACAGCAGGAGAAAGAGGACTTGTACAAGGCTGAGGTTAAAATTACGAGGATGGAAGAGGGAAAAAGTGAGAGCGACTACTTTTACGGAAGTTTCCGACGGCAGTGAGGGTATTACGGTTTTGGAGATGCTTACAGCCCTGATTGTTTTTACCCTTGTTATACTTTCTGCTGTGATGATTTTCAAAAACTCTCTTGGTAGATTCAGCAGGCAGGTGTCTGAGAAAGAGATTTACTCTGAAGCATCCAGAGTCTTTGGATATATGGAGAAGTATCTACCCTCTGCTATATGTAATAATATGGAGGGTGGGATGAGAATAAATTTCAAAGGGGATAATGATAGTCTCAGATTTGTGTCACCATTCTCAAAGGGTCCCGAGTCAGACCTGGCAATATTCGGTATATACCTTGATAAAGATGCCTCAGCGGTAAAGGTTTCTGTTGTCCGTGTGGACAGGGCTAAGCCTGACTTTTTCTTCCCTTCAGGATTTGCTGGTGCACAGATTCTCGGTGAAGGGATACGGGTATTTAAGATTGAATACTTCAATGGTTCAAACTGGCTGGATGAGTGGAACACAGAGATAATGACAGAACCCTGTCTTCCGGAATTAGTAAGGGTAGAACTTTCTGTTTTTTCAAAGAAAAAAGTGGAAGGAGAAAGAATTGAAAAACGGTTTACCAGGCTTATCAGGGTTAGATGAGAAAAAAGGGGTCTCGGTGATTCTTGTCCTGATGGTTCTTCTGATACTCTTTATATTCACCGGAATGATGCTTTTTATGTTTGACTTCTGGCAGAAAACAGCCCATAAGATACTTGTCGGCAAGAGCGCACAGAGATTTGCAAAGATGGGACTGAATGAGGCTATATGGGAGATTGACAACGATGGTCTGGAATATGATGCCCTGACCGATCCATGGAGAACGAACTTTGAAGGAAAGGATGTTGACCTGAATGATGATAAGATACCGGATGCAAGGTGGATTGAAGTGAAGGACAGGGAGGGTAATATCGTTGGCAGATACGCTGTTCTGGTTGAGGATGAAAGTGGTAAGATTAACATAAATTATGCAGGCAGTACTGAGAAAGAGGTAACTCATACGGTAGCGGATATAGATGTTCTTGGCAGTATTGTTGGCGGACAGACAGCAGAATCCATCATCAGATACAGAAAGCAGAGGCCTTATCTCGTACCTTCAGATATAAAACTTGTTGCAGGCCTTGGAGAAGAAAAGTATGAAAGGATTAAAAACTATATTACCTGTTTTTCCTATGACCTGAATACGGACCGTTACGGCAGACAGAGAATAAATCTCAATGATGCCCCTTTTGAGGTTCTGCATAAAAATTTGAAAGACCTGGGCTATCCTGAAGATGTTGCCGCCCAGGTTGCCCTCAATATTGTTGCATACAGGCAGAGCAGCCGGGTGCCGCCGTTCGCGGACGTTAACGGCCGCAGGATGTTTGGTACGAACAAAACGCCGTATTTCAACGAGATAGATGCGGTCAAGCGCTGGGAGAAAATTACACTGGGGGAGGTTATGATATTCAGGGAAATTGGGGGACAGTTCATAGAATTGTTCAATCCATATGACGAAACACTGGATATCAGTGGCTGGAAGATAACCGGCGTTGTAACCTTATTTTCAGGTTTGTGGAACGAGGTGATTCAGGAATCTCAGGATATACTGGATGAGGTTACCAAGGGGGAAACAGAGATTGCTCCGGAAAGGGTGAAGAAGATTATAGAAAACGTGGTTGCGGCAAACATTGTTATACCAGAGGGAAGAAAAATCCCTCCGCGTTCATACTTTACTATCGGGGACGGCATAAGTCTGATGATAATCATTATCCCCGGTGAACCTCCGACTGTCATACCTCTTTTTATACCCATTGTTGAACCTGAAGGTTGCGAACACTACGAACCGATTCTTGCAGTGAACCCGGGTTCATTGGGTTTCCTTGGGGAGATATTACATATGATACCTTTCCTTGCAAACCTCGGGCTGGACTGCACGCTAAGGTTGTATGACAATAAGAATAGCCTTATAGAGGAGACCGAGTACATCATTGACCTGCCTGATTCCACCGTCCAGAAAAACGACCCCAGAATGTTCGGGACTATGGACTGGTTTCTGGCTCCTCCTACGCCAGGAGGCCACAATAAAACCTTACAGCCCTGGATTGGCATGGAATTCGGCGCACTTGACTGGATTCTGAACTGGCCTACCTCGTTTAACATTAAGAACAACAGGTTTGTTTCAATTTCTGAGTTATCGCTCATACATAAAAAAGAGCACTGGAAGACCCTTGATTTCTGGAAGTATGGACATGACAGAAAAATTCTGGACCACTTTACAGTGGTGGACAATCCTAAAATACCAACATGGGGACGCCTGAATGTCAACACTGCTTCAAAAACTACACTTTCCTGTCTCCCTTTTGTAGATACAGAACTGGCAGGTGCGCTGGTGGATGCGGCTCCTTATACAGATATATCTGAAGTATTGGGAATATACGGAAAGGGCATCTCTTCTGCCGAAAGGTTGAACAGAGAAATGACAAGGTATGGTTTTGACTTGAAGGATAATAATAAAGACTCGTTTATAGATGCCGAGAAGGAAAAAGAGTTGATTTTTTCAAGGATAATAGACCTTATAACCGTAAGGAGCAACGTCTTCAAAATAATATCTATTGGACAGAAGGTGCAGAACGTTGAAAAAGATGGTAAAATGAAGAAGCAGATTTTGTCTGAGAAAAAATTGACCTTGTGGTATGACAGGAGAAAGAAAGATGTTATATACAGGAGAGAGGTAGAATAATCGGGAATCCTGAATGATAAGGAGTAACAGTGGTGAAGGTGAAAAGCGCTGAAAAAGCCGTGCGTATTTTGAAAAAACACACATTAAAGATACTGATAATAGGCGTCTTGCTTTTTGTTGTGATAGTTGTATCTATCTTGTTGAGCAGGCGGAACAGGGATGTTATTGCTATTGTTAACGGGTATCCCATTACGATAGCCGACATCCTTGTTGAGACGGAGTTGTCCCCGAAGTTTTACAAAGAAACCCTGGTGAGCAATCCTGATGCCGTGGTGGAGGACTGGATTAAACAGATACTTTTATTTCAGCAGGCAAAAAAGTATGAGCGACAGTTACGCAAGACAATACAGGGCAGGATGAAAAACCATTATATAAAGGAACTGGCCTCTGCATATGTTGAGACAAAACTGGTTGAAAAGATAGAAATTCCAAAGGAAGTAATAGCTGAATATTATAATTTTCACCTGGAAGATTTTATTATTCCGGAGAGGGTAAGACTGTTTGAGATAGTTGTCTCTTCTCAAAAGGCGGCTGAAGATATACTCAGAAGACTCAGCATGGGAGAATCTTTTGAGACGCTGGCGATGAGAGAGTCCATAACGGAAAGTAGGGAAAAAGGTGGGGATTTAGGCTGGATTGACGTCAGAAAACTGGAACCGGAGATAAGCAGTCTCGTGACAAGGATAAACACGGGCGATATTCTGGCCAATCCTATAAGGTCGGAGGTTGGCTACCACATAATAAAACTGGGTGGGCGAACACAGAGAAGAATGTTGACACTTGAGGAAGCAACGCCGTCAATAAAAAACATGCTGGTTTTTCAGGAAAAAAAGAAGATGGTTGATTCTCTTATAACCGAAATGAGAGAAAAGAGCAAAATAACGATTTTCTCAGACAAAATAGGTAGATTAAAAATGGCTGGAAAATGAGAAGATATTTATACTTCCACAGGGGTGCCAGTTTCTTGAAAGTAATCCTGTCAGGGGTTATCTTATTTGGACTGTGTTCGGGTATGATATATTGCGAAGATGTCTCTGTGGTTATGGTGGGCGACAAGGTTGTCCTTGAGAATGACATACGGGCAAAGATGCGGGATGAAAATAAGGATTACCAGGAGGCTCTTCGCGATATAGTCTCTGAAAAACTGTTGTTGCTACAGGCAGAAAGGGAAGGGATAGAGGTAACTAAAGAAGAGGTAGATTCTGAAATAAACAGAATAATGAAGAGATTCCCGGATGAAAAGGCTTTTTTTTCACAACTGGAAAAAGAAAAAATTCCTTACCAGTTGTTCAGAAAACAAATAGAGGAAAAGGTGAAGGTTAAAAAACTGATAAGAAAAAACGTGGTGGATAAATTAGTAATAACAACCTCTGAGATTTTAAAAAAGATGAAGGAGATAGAGGAAAAAAGCAGCAACGCTTATAAGGTCAAAATGAAATGGTTCAACGATGAGGCATCTTCTAAAGATTTTGCAAGTAGTTTTAATGATACGAAAGAAGAGGAAATGACCGATGTAGGATGGATGAATAGTGAAGAGATACTTCCCCAGGTTTTGGAACCTCTGGAAAAAATTGGTAAGGGGAAATTGAGTGCTCCAATAAAAATTAACAATAGATATCTGATACTCCTGCTTAAGGATATCAACAAACGAAAACCTGATGCCTATACCTTATATAATAGGGCTAAGAATGCACTGTACAATATAAAGTTTTCAGAGAAGTTTAATGCATATCTCAGAGAACTGCAGTCAAGAACACCGGTTTTCTACAGCAATTAAATGAAAATAATATGTATTTCGTTGGGCGACCCGGCAGGCATCGGGCCAGAAATACTTGTAAAGTCCTATTTTGCAATAGATAGAGTTCGCAGTGCTGTTCCGCTTGTAGTAGGCGACCTTTCCGTTATTGAGAAAAATCTTAAGTTTGCGTCCAAAGTGTTCAATATTAACGTTGTTAAAGCACCTCAGAACTTCAAAAAGGGGGTTCTTAATGTTTACAGCCCTGGTATTATAAAAGACAGGGGTTTCCCGATAGGAAAAGATTCAAGGATAAACGGCAATGCGTCTTTTTGTTATGTTTCAGAAGCAATAAAACTGTGGCAAGAAGGTCTTGTCAATGCAATTGTGACACTTCCTATTTCCAAGAATGCATGGCATAAAGCAGGACATTATTATTCAGGACATACGGAACTGCTCGCAGAGAGGTTGGGTGTGAAAAAATATGCAATGATAATGCTGGCGGGGAAACTCAGGGTCCTGCTTGTCACCACGCACATAGCACTCAAGGATGTTGCAAAGGAACTAACTGTGTCTCTTATTGTTGGCAAGGTATTTACAGCTTATGAATTTCTTACCGGCGCAGGAGTAAAAAGTCCTGTAGTCGGGATGTCCGCCCTTAATCCTCACTCAGGAGAGAATGGCATTATTGGCAAAGAAGAGAAAGAGATTATAGAGCCGGCCGTAAGGATAATCCGCAAAAAAGGAATAAGTTGTACAGGTCCCTTACCTGCAGACGCGATATTTAAAAAGGCGATTGATGGAGAGTTGGATATGGTAGCGGCGATGTATCATGACCAGGGGATGATTCCCCTCAAGACCTTTTATTTCAATAAACTCGTCAACTGCACAGCAGGGCTTGGTATGGTACGAACAAGTCCAGGGCACGGCACAGGTTTTGATATTGCATATAAAGGTAAGGCAAACCCTTCTGCTTTTATTGAGGCATATAAGGTTGCCGCACAACTGTTAAATTCTTCAACATCTCCCACCTTGTAAAAAAGGTGATAGAGGGGATTTATTCTGGAATAAAATGGAATTCCTCACATTACATAAATCTTTAGCATTGCTCCAGGCAAGAGGTATCAATGTGAAGAAATATCTTGGGCAGCACTTTGTTGTTGACCGTAACGGGCGGGATAAGATTCTTTCGTTTGCTGACCTCTCTGAGGAGGACATTGTTGTTGAAATAGGTCCAGGCCTTGGCGGGTTGACAGATGGTTATATTGAGAAGGTCAGGCAGGTATATGGATTTGAGATAGACCCGGAATTTTGCAGTATACTCAGGGAACGATTCAGCGGATGCAGGAATTTTCATCTTATAGAAAAGGATTTTCTGGAGGTCCCTGACCAGTGGTGGAAGGGTCTTCCCGGGCGTGTCAAGGTAATCGGCAACACTCCATACTATATCAGTTCTCCGATTGCGTTTCGTATTCTGAAATTGCAGAGGAAGATAAAACTTGCTCTCCTCACTGTTCAGAAAGAGGTGGGGGAAAGGTTTACAGCGGTTCCGTGTAGCAAAAACTACGGGGTCATTTCGGTACTGATGTCCATTTACGCCGATGCAAAAATATGTTATTCTCTCAAGAGAGAAGTCTTCTTTCCAAAACCAGAGGTCAATTCAGTCGTGGTGAAAATAGTTCCTCTTGAAGAACCCAGGATTGACGTTGAATTTGAAAGAAATTTCTGGGAGTTTTTACCGCTCATTTTCAGTTTCAGAAGGAAAAAACTTTCAAATGTTGTGAACAAGATTTTCAAGATGGAAAAAGAGGTCTTTAAAAGAGCAGCTGATAGAGAGGAGATTTCCCCGGATGACCGGGTTGAAGATCTTACTCCTGAGGCAATATATAAAATTTTTAAAATCATAACTCTAAAACAGGGAGAAAAACATGGCTATGTGGATAGGTATTAATAGAAAAGCAAGGGTTTGTTATGGCTTTGATGATATATCATTGGTTCCGGGCAGGGTTACTATTAACCCTGAAGAGGTTGACATTTCTACTACCATAGGTAATATTGAACTCAAAATACCTGTTCTTGCCGCTGCTATGGACGGTGTTGTGGACCCTAAGTTTGCCATAGAGTTTGCAAAATATGGAGGGGTGGGGGTTTTGAACCTTGTTGGCATATACACAAGGTATGAAAACCCTTATGAAATGCTGGAGAAGATAATAACATGCCCTTATGAAAAGTCAACCTCTCTGATACAGGATATTTACAAAGAATCTATCAAGGAAAAGCTTGTGGGAGAAAGGGTTGAACAGATAAAAAAAGCAGGTGCAATATGCGCAGTGAGTTGTATCCCTCAGTATGCAGACAGGTTTATTGGCATATGCAGGGAAGCCGGTGCAGATATTTTCGTGATACAGTCAACGGTAACAACAGCCAGGCACATATCCAGTAAATACAAGCCGCTTGACATAAAAGAGTTTTGCAAATCGGCAAGATTACCTGTTGTTGTGGGTAATTGTGTTACTTTTGATGTAGCCACTGAGTTGATAGAAACAGGGGTGGTAGGGATTCTTGTGGGAATAGGCCCTGGGGCCGCATGCACCTCAAGAGAAGTACTGGGATTGGGGGTTCCACAGGTGACAGCCACCGCTGACTGTGCTTACGCCAGAGATATTTATTACAAGAAGACCGGAAGGTATGTTTCTGTGATAACTGATGGAGGGATGGTAACCAGCGGTGATATATGTAAATCTTTTGCAGCCGGGGCAGATGCAGTTATGCTCGGTTCGGCTTTTGTAAGGTCGGTTGAGGCTCCAGGCAGAGGGTATCACTGGGGAATGGCAACATCGGATGAGAACCTGCCACGTGGTATAAGAATCAATGTGGGAGTTACCTGTACGCTTAGAGAAATTCTTTTTGGCCCCGCACGCGTTAACGACGGGTCCCAGAACCTTATGGGAGCATTGAAACTTTCAATGGGCTCACTGGGTGCTCAAAACATAAGAGAAATGCAGATGGTTGAAATGGCCGTAACTCCCTCAATCAAAACGGAAGGTAAGATATACCAGTCTCTTTTGAAGTCAACGTCAAGAAATAAAAGGGATAAATCCTAAACTACTGACTGTGTATCCTCACTGAGGATTTACAGTTCGGAAAAGGAGAGTTTAGGGTATAAATGAAAGAGTTTGTACATCTACATTTACATACTGAGTACAGCCTGCTTGACGGTATGTGTAGAATCAGCAGTGTTACGCAAACCGCTCATAGGTATGGGATGAAGGCGCTTGCTATTACTGACCATGGAACTATGGGAGGGGTTCTGAAATTTTATGAGGAGTCTCTACAGAACGGCATAAAACCAATCATCGGTATTGAAATGTATATCGCCCCGGAGAGCAGGTTTGACCAGAAATACAACAGTAAAAAAGACGCTTTCCATCACATAACGCTACTTGCCAGAAACAACAAGGGCTATCAAAATCTGTTGAAACTCTCAACGCTTTCCTACACGGAAGGGTTCTATTACAAACCGAGAATAGACAAGGAAATTCTTGCCCGTTATTCCGACGGACTTATCATAATGAGCGGCTGTCTTAAAGGAGAGGTTAACAAGCATCTGCTTAACGGTGATGTTGATAAGGCAGAGGAAACCATTGGTTTGTATCAGGAGATAGCCGGCAGGGACAATTTTTATCTTGAGATTATGGATAATAAACTGTCTGACCAGGACAGGGTGAACAAAATGCTGGTAGAATTGTCCGGTAAGACAGGAGCCGATCTTGTTGCTACAAATGATTGTCACTATATGAAAAAAGAGGATGCATTTGCCCATGAAGTATTATTGTGCGTGCAAACCCTTTCACATATTGAGGATAAGGACCGTATGAGGTTTCAGACTGATGAGTTCTATTTTAAAAGTCCGGATGAGATGTATGAGGTATTTAAAGAGATACCGGAGGCTCTTAAAAATACCCTGGAAATAAGTGAAAGATGCAATGTAAAGATAGGTATAGGTGAAAATCATCTGCCTGTATTCTATCCTCCTGGAGGGGAGAAGCCCGATGTATATCTTGAAAAGTTGATATTAAAAGGGTTGGAAGATAGATTTAATCTTAAGGTTGCAGGTATTAATTCTCCGGACAGCAAAAACGAGATGGTGGATAGAGCTCGGTATGAATTTGAAGTAATAAAAAAGATGGGACTTTCCAGTTATTTTCTTATCATACATGACTTTGTAAATTATGCAAAACAGAAAAAAATTATGGTGGGTCCGGGCAGGGGATCAGCCGCTGGTAGTCTGGTGGCATTTCTACTGGGAATTACCGAAATAAACCCCTTGCCATATAATCTTATTTTTGAAAGGTTTCTGAACCCGGAAAGGGTCAGCCTGCCTGACATAGATATTGACTTTAGCGACAGGCGCAGAGACGAGGTTATCTCTTACATAAGGGAAAAGTACGGGGCGGAAAATGTTGCCCAGATAGGTACCTATGGAACAATGGCGGCAAGAGCAGTACTGAGAGACGTAGGCCGCGCACTTGGATTCAGTTACAGCGAGGTTGACCGTCTGGCAAAGATGATATCGCCGGAACCCGGAATTTCTCTTGAAGATGAGGTCGTATCCAACCCGGATATAAAGAAGATAATTGAGACTGATGAAAGGATGAAAAATCTTTTTGACATATCCTTGAAACTGGAAGGTCTGCCAAGACACTCCTCAACGCATGCAGCAGGTCTCGTCATAACGGAAAAACCTGTGTGTGAATATGTTCCCTTGTCCAAAGGACCAAAGGGTGAAGTTGCGACCCAGTATGAGATGGATGCGGTGGCAAAAATTGGTCTTTTGAAGGTAGACATTTTAGGACTCAAGACACTTTCAGTCATAGAAGATACCCTTAAGTTGTTGAAAGAGAGGCGCGGAATAGAGATAAAAGATTTTCCACTTGATGACAGAAAAACCTACCGGCTGCTTTCAAATGGCGAATCTCTAGGAATATTTCAACTTGAAAGTAAGGGGATGCAGGACCTCCTGAAAGAAAGCCAGCCGGAAGTTTTTGAGGATATTATAGCAATTCTTGCACTCTATCGTCCTGGTCCGATGAAGAGCGGAATGGTTAAGGAATACATCAAGAGAAAGAAAGACCCTTCAAAGGCCGTTTACGACCATCCACTTCTTGAGCCGATTCTTAAAACCTCCTATGGTATTATTTTATATCAGGAGCAGGTTATGGAGATAGCCCACCGGTTTGCCGGTTTCACTATGGGTGAGGCAGATGAATTACGGAAGGCAATGGGGAAAAAGATAACTGCGATAATGGAACAGAAAAGGGAAAAATTTATAGAAGGGGCTCACAAAAACGGTATGGATAAGCATACAGCAGAGAAAATATTTGAACAGATTGTAAAATTTGCCGGCTACGGATTCAATAAATCACACAGTACCGGCTATGCCCTTTTATCTTATCAGACAGCATTTTTAAAGGCGAACTATCCTCTTGAGTTCATGAATTCTCTTCTTAACAGCGAAATCGGGAATTTTGATAAAATCGCCGAGTATGTAGACGAATGTGAAAGAATGAAGATATGGGTACTGCCTCCAGATGTCTGTGAGAGCGATGAAAAATTCAAAATTTTCAGCAATGATATACTTTTCGGATTATCTGCGATAAAAAATGTTGGTTCAGGTGCGATAAAATCCATAATAGAGGCCAGGAAGAAAGGGGTTTTTAGGTCTTTGTTTGATTTTTGTGAAAGGGTTAATTTGCGGACAGTGAACAAAAAGGTAATTGAAAGTCTTATAAAAGCAGGTGCTTTTGATTATCTTGGAACGCCAAGGTCCCAACTTTTTGCAGTAATTGACGATGCTATCGGTCACGGCTCCAAAATGCAGAAAAAAGCAGCTGAAGGGTATATGGATATTTTCGGTTCTAATAACAAGGAAGTGAAAGCGGTTCTGGATACAGGTGTTTTAGACTCTCTGCCTGAATGGTCTGAAACACGTCTTTTATCGTACGAGAAGGAAATGCTGGGAGTTTATCTGACAGGGCATCCTTTAGAGAGATATATCTCAATAATTAGGATGTTTTCAAATGTTTCAATATCGGAGGTTAATGGAAGAGTGAAAGAAGGCGCAGTTGTGAGTGTGGGAGGCATTCTGACAGAGATAAAAAGGACAACTACCAAAAAAGGCGAAAGAATGGGATGGGGTGACCTGGAGGACATGACCGGAAGGGTTAAGGTGCTTTTCTATCCCAAAATATACGAAGAATTTTCCAGCCTTATAAGAAAGGGCACGATAATCTTTGTTAAGGGAAGGCTGGAAAAAAGAGAGAGTGTCACAATTATTGTGGACGAGGTGGCAAATCTCAACACCGCGAAAGACAGGTTTTTATCCAATGTGGAGATTGATGTAAAACTACCCCTGCAGGAAGAGAAACTGCAGAAACTTAAAGAACTGTTCATAAGGAATAAAGGGAATTACCCCCTGTATCTCAACCTCATAAAGGACGGAAACAAAAAGGTCAAGGTTAAGGCAAACGGCTATACCGTCAATCCGGATGTAGAGTTTATAGAGGACCTGAAGACAATACTGGGAGATGCTTCTGCCTTTCACATCGGCGTCTAATAATGTTGAAATAGTGCTGAAAACAGGTCTAGGAAATAAGGGGAAAATGAAGCCAGTGATAAAGACGCTGTGGTGGGAGAAGGGAAAACTCTATATTATAGACCAGAGTCTGCTTCCCGATAGAGAGAAAATCGTTGAATTGAAGAACGTGCGTGATGTCTGGTCTGCAATACATAATCTGAGCATAAGAGGAGCTCCTGCCATAGGGTGTGTTGCGGCTTATGGGATAGCACTTTCCGCGGTAAAAGCGAGAGTGAAGCGTCCTTCGGATTTTATCAGAATTATTGAAAAGGACATAGAATATCTGGCAACCTCCCGTCCTACTGCATATAACCTCTTTTTTGCTCTTGAACGTATAGCAAGGGTTTTGAAAATCTCCGGAAACGCTTCTGTTGAACAACTGAGAGAATTGATTATCAAGGAAGCAAATGCAATATACGGGGAAGACCTTGAGTGTTGTTACAGAATCGGGGTGAACGGTGCCAGTTTGATAAAGAATGGGATGAATGTTCTTACCCACTGCAATGCAGGTGGGCTTGCAACCTCGGGTTTAGGTACTGCCCTTTCCGTCTTTTTTGTGGCGAAGGACCAGGGGAAAAGATTTCACGTTTTCGCAGATGAAACCAGGCCGATTCTTCAGGGCGCACGTCTGACTGCATGGGAGTTGAAGAAAACAGGGATTCCGTATACCCTTATATGCGACAGTATGGCAGGGTATCTGATGAAACAGGGAAAGATTAATCTTATCATTACGGGTGCGGATAGGATAGCAAAAAACGGAGATACTGCAAATAAGATAGGCACCTATTCTCTGGCGGTTCTTGCAAATTACCACAAGATTGATTTTTACATAGCAGCTCCCTTTTCCACCTTTGACCCGAAGATAAAAACAGGAAGTGAAATACCGGTTGAAGAGAGGGATGCAGATGAGGTGAGAACTGTCAGAGGAGTGAGAATTTCTCCTAAGGACGCACCTGTTTATAATCCTGCTTTTGACGTGACGCCTGCAAGACTTATCAGGGGTTTTATTACGGAACGTGGTATAATATATAAGCATAAGAAATTCTAATCACGAAGCACTAAACTCTAAACAAATTCCAATGACCCAAGTTACAGGTTTCAAACAAAAGTGTTCAGGTTTGGGATTTAAAAAATTGAAATTTTGGGTTTGTTTAGAATTTCGGATTTAGAAATTGTGATTTATTAATATTGGGGCGGTTGGCTCAGCGGTTAGAGCGCTTGCTTCACACGCAAGAAGTCACAGGTTCGATTCCTGTACCGCCCATTTACTCCGAACTCTTCTTTGAAAAGGATTGAACTGAGACTTCCAAAGGGTAAGAGGAAAAAGTATTTTTCCTCGGGCAGTCATTGGAGAAGGACTATATCAGGAATGGGGCTACCTACTAACAAGCCAGTATTGCTGTGAGAGTTACGGGAAATTAACAGGCAGGGAGATGGCTACGGAGGGCAAGCCCCCGTATTTTTTGGTGAAGAAATGGATAAAAGATTTGGTGTGGCGATGGATCTAGCCGAAAAAGCAGGTCTGTATTTGAAGAGAGACCACAGCAATGTGGAGGTGGCTAAAAATACAGACTATGACATCAAGTTGAAGCAGGATACCGCGAGCGAGGAGATAATTATTGGAGAGATTGAAAAACAGTTTCCCCAAGACGGTTATATTGCCGAAGAGCGTGGAAACAAGGAAAGTAGTTCGGGTTATGTATGGACTGTTGACCCGCTTGATGGCACTGTCAATTACTCAAGAGGTATCCCTCACTGCTGTGTCTCCATTGCCTGCCGGAGCAGCAGTGATTCTTTTGGTATAGTGTATGACTTTTTCAGGGGAGAGACATTTACAGGAAGGAAAGGCAGAGGGGCTTTTTTAAACGGGCACAGGATAAGGGTGAGTTCTATTACCGACCTCAAAGATACCATTACAGGTTTTGGACTGATGAAGGGGAAGGCGGAGATTAAGTCAGGACTTTCAGTTCTCTCTGAGATCGCGTTGAAGGTGAAGAAGGTAAGGAGTATGGGTGCAGCGGCTCTTGACCTCTGTTATATAGCGGCTGGAAGGATAGACATTTTCTGGGAGGTTGGACTTAACCCATGGGATGTGGAAGCGGGCAAAATTATTATAGGCGAGGCAGGAGGAAGATATATGGAACATATGCTGGGCAAAAAAACGTTCAGTTATGCGGACAATGGATGTATAAACAGTCTGGAGGAGTTATGCCGAAATCTGTTAAAAATATAGTGGAGGATGCAGTCGGGAGTATTGTAAAGCCGGTGAAAACCATCGTGAGGACTCCCGTAACCGGTCTGGTTGAGGGATTCAACTTTCTGATGAAGAAACTTGAAGAAAAGACACCTGAGGAGGAAAAGAAAGGTGTCGAGATTGACGGGTTTATCAACGCCCTTTTGGACGAGATGAAAGACGTGGAACAGGGCATTTTCACATTTTTCAGCGAGATGTTGTTTATGACCGAGATCTCCGAGAAGATGGCGCAGGTTGAGAACGAGGTCGCTCTGGCAGGTCTCCTGGGCGAGCGGGTCAAGGAATTCCTGAAACCGTATTTTATTGAGATCTTCCTGTGTAGTACGGATAAGAAGTCTTTCCATCTCGCATACCACTATCCAGCGGAAAAAGAGTTCAATCCCGCGAACGTGAAGGGGATTGCAGAGGAGTGTTTTAACAAAGGGGAAAGCACGATATTCAACAGTATAAAAATGGAGGGTAGGATATATTCGGTTCTGACGGCACCACTGCGAACGACCCGTGACATATTCGGAACTATCGTGATAGGAAAGAAGGGTAAGAATAAATTAACTTCAGAGGATATTATGGTTACCATTTCAGGGGCTGCTGTCGTTGGTTTCTCAATCAGCAACATAAAATTACTTAATAATATAATCAAGAACGAGCGGTTTGTTACCATCGGGGAGACAATCGGAGGCCTCTCGCATGACATAAAGAATATTCTTACCAATCTTGAAAGTGGTATAGCGATTATGGATATCGGTGCCACGAACAACGATATAGCATTAATGACAGAGGGTAAAAAGGGTGTCAGAAAAGCATATGAGAAGATGAAAAACCTTGTCCTTTCAATGATTGATTATTCCAGGGAGAGGGAAATAGCGGTATCGTCTGTCAATATCAATAAGGTTATCCATGAATCTCTGGCTACTCAAAAGGAGCTGGCCAGGGAGAAAGGCGTAGAACTGGTAGAAGAATTTGACAGGAAAATACCGACTGTTTCAGTTGACCCTATGAGGATTGAGCGGATGATTATCAACCTGGTGCAAAATGCCATTGATGCGGTCAAGGAAAAAACAGGAGTTATAAGGGTGGGAACGAAGTTCTCGCCCGAAGAAGGTACTGTGAACCTATGGGTTGTGGATAATGGATGCGGTATAGCAGAAGAGAACCTTGATAAGATTTTTGATATCTTTTACTCAACAAAAGGCCAGAAGGGCACCGGATTTGGCCTTGCCATAGTGCAGAAAATTGTCAGGGAACATGGCGGTACAATTTCAGTTGAGTCCAAGTTGAACAGGGGAACACGATTTATTGTAAAAATCCCCTTAACAAAATCAGGAAATTTGATAGGGAGGTAAAAAATGGTTAGTCTTGAGCAGTTTAAAGAGATGGATATAAGGATAGGCAAGGTTCTGAAGGTTGAAGACGTTCAGGGGGCTGATAAACTGTACGTAATTACCGTAGATATTGGAGAAGAAACGAGAAAAATGATTGCAGGCATAAAACTCTGGTATACAAAAGAGGACCTTGTCGGTAAAAACGTGGTGGTGCTTGTCAACCTTGAACCTAAGGTAATAAGAGGGGTTGAAAGCAAGGGGATGTTGCTGGCAACCCTGTATGATAACAATCTGTCAATAGTTACCACTGACAGGAATGTTCCTCCAGGAAGCAAGGTCTCATAAAACGGGGACTGTTCAGTCTGGATTATTTCTGGAAGAAATAAAACCGATTATTTTATATACAAGTTTTGCCGCAATAAAGGAAGAAGCAGTGAATTTTTTTGATGGTGAGAGTTCAACAACGTCAAAACCTGCTATCCTTACATCTTTCCTCTGGATGAATGTTTTTAAAAAGTTAACTGTTTCATACCAGTAGAAACCTCCGGGTTCAGGCGTTCCTGTTTCAGGAAGAACAGATGGGTCAAAGAAGTCAACGTCAAATGAAACGTAGTATATACCAGAAGGCAGAATATTGTTTAAAGACTTATTCCATTCATCTCCTTCCATTTGATGTGCCCAGAGAATTTTTATTCCTTCGGATGTATCAAGATAAGATTTTTCTTCTCTGCTGATGCTTCTTATTCCTATTGAAATTATGTTGCAACCGAGTTCTCTAATTCTTCTCATAACGCAGGCATGACTGAACTTTGTCCCCCCATATGTATCTCTAAGGTCAGCATGGGCGTCAAAACAAAGCACCTTAATTTTCCCACAGGTCTTAATGCATGCGTCCACAAGACCCAGTGTAATTGTGTGTTCTCCGCCCAATCCGACTACAATCTTGTTCTTGCTGAAGTATTGGGCTGATCTCTTGCTAATTTTTGAGGACATTGTATCCAGATTCTTATCGGGCATGACAGGAGGAAGTGTTTTTATCCCTGTAAGGTACGGACTGGTATTAAGTTGTTCATCGTATAACTCAAGATATCTTGAAGCAAAAATAATGCTGTCAGGACCATTTTTTGTTCCCTTCTGGCACGAGGTTGTTGCCTCAAAAGGTACTGGCAATATAACAAAACGTGCATTTTTCAAAGGTATGTCGAACAGCCCGAGAAATGTTGCAGGTCTTTTTTCTCTCATAGTTTTTATCAGACCTTATAGTCACTCTTCACAAAATGAAAACCGCTGCTGCAATTACAGAGGTCCATAAACCATTTTTGTCGCCTATGGCAGACTGTGTTATATTTGTTGTTTTAACTATGCTCTCGGAAACTTTCCAGATCTCTTTTTTTTCATCGTATGAAGAATCTGGGTCAAACTCCACTCCAAGAATTGTTGCCAGCATTGTTGCTGCAAGATCTTCAGCGTAATCCCCAGCCTTGTCATCTGTTTCACCAAAGCCCTCATGTGCTGACAGATATCCATACTGGTTTTTATCTTTCGGGATAGCAATGCCCACTGAAGCGGTGATAAGACGGTGTGGCTCGTTTGTTGAGTTTCTGCTGATTACAGCATAGATAATCTGACCCGGAGTTAACTGAGACAGACCGGCGTCTTTTGAAATTAATTTACATTTCGGTGGAAAGATACTTGAAATGGATACAATGTTGAACTGGGCTATACCTGCGTTTCTCAATGCACGCTCAAAACTTGTCAGTTTTTCCTTGTCTTTTCCGACACCTTTTGTCAGAAAAACCTTTCGTGACACCATTTCCATTTTTCAATCTCCTCATAAAATACATAACGGGTCTTCTTCCATAAAGTCACCTGTCAGGCTATAGGCAAGAGCCCGGCAGCCAAAACAACTACTAATATTACAATTTTTACATTTTCCTTTCAATAGATACCTGTTTCTTGCTTTTTTAAGGACATCAGACTGTTCCCATATTTGCATAAGGGATGATTCTGTCAGGTTACCTATTTTTAATGGAAGTCTTCTACATGGAAATACAGTCCCATCAGGCATCACTGCTACCCCATCTGTTCCAACTATACAGGGAGCACCGAAGAGGAAAAATTCTTTTTTTTGAGAACCCCTTTTAAACATAAAAGCCCTGTACTGAGCAATCTCTTCAATATCAAGTTGCACTCCTGTTTTTTCGCACAAAACATTCAGGGTATTTTTCCACTCTTCATTAGAAACAACATCGTCTCTGATTTTTGTACCACTGCCCCATGGAATAAAACGTTCTATTATACAGCTGTCAAGCCCGTAATCTTCTATGAAATCAAACAGGTATGGTACCTGCCCTACATTGCTTTTTGTAAGGGTGAACATAAGGACTTTTTCAGTCCTTTGAAGGTGTTTCATAGTTTCACAACTTTTTATGAATCTTTCGTATGTATCCTTCCCCCTGTAATATTCATACAATTCCTTTGTTACCCCTTCCGCGGAAATTTTAAGCGCCTTAAATCTTTTACAGTTTTCAAGGTAGTCAAGGATTTCTTCGTTAAGAAAATGCCCGTTTGTTATTATGCCAAGTTCCTGCACAATTTCATCTCTTCCGACAACAGAGATTATATCTTTCAATTTTTTATACAGAAAAGGTTCTCCGCCCGTTATGTCAATAACAAGTTTCTGTTTTCTCTTTTTTACAAAATCGGCGATATTGGAAAAAATATTTT
>DYKC01000124.1 GCA_020722825.1 Vermiphilus sp. | reverse complement strand
TCCCAAACGATGCTCAATAATTGCTGTGATGAGCCTCAGAATCAACAAAGAGATTTTAACAGAGAAAATTCAGTTTGTCAAACAGTTGACTAAAATCCTGCCCCGTATTAAATATGTGGCACTTTTGGCGTGAATTTGTCGTAGTAGATGTAAAGTAAGACTTCTGGAGCGGTATTTCTCCCCCGCTGTAACTCCAGTCATCACTCATTTGAAGAAATGTTATTACCTCAAGAAGTATCAAAAGGCAACCCGAACGCGTTTGTAAACTCTGGGGCTAAATAGACAAACAGTTTACCTCCATATCGTTTGAGAATTATCAGACAGTTAAAGTAACTGTCTATTTAGAATCTACCGGCAGTCTATTATCCTATTCTCGGTTATAATCATATCCACACATCTGTCCCACGGACTGACAGGCAGTTTCTCCTTCATAACCTGAAAATCAAATGCAAGCGATACCTTCAACATATTCTTCCGACCTTCTTTCATAAACCTGTCATAGAAACCCCTTCCCATTCCTATCCTGTTACCGTACACATCAAAAACAACTCCTGGTATAACTGCAAGGTCTATCTTTTCGGCAGGAAACGGTTTCAGAATAAACGGCTGAGGGATTTTTTTGTTTCGGTCTATATCTGCCTCAGAATAAATCCTGGAGGGTATAAGCAAATTATTCTTCCAGAGATTGAAAGGGATGCAAACAGACTTATTTTGTTCAAGAGATTCTCTTATTAGTAAATCCGTTTTAACCTCACTGTCAAAGTGACAGTACAGGAAAATAGAGCCTGCCACTCTATAAAAATCTTCTTTCAGAAGTTTATCCTCTATCCTTCTGCTCTTTTCATCCCATTCAAACTCACTGAGCCTTCTCCTTATTCCCAGTATTTTCTCTCTTATTCTGTTCTGCATATTCTCTCTCCAGTCTCTTAATGTGCTTCAGGAAAAACTGTATCTTTTTTTCATACCCGGAATCCGAAGGGAAATAAAACCTTTTTTTCACCGGCATATATTCCTGCGGCACATAATGTCCCGGGAAATCGTGTGGATAGAGATAGTCCCCTTTTTCAGAACTTTTGTATCCTGTCTGACACAGATGTTCCGGAACAGGTCGTGTTTTCTCCTGTTTGACCGAGGCTATAGCATTTTCAATTCCTTTGTAAGCAGAGTTACTTTTGGACGCTGTAGCAAGGTATATAACCCCCTGGGCAAGTATAATCTTTGCTTCCGGCATCCCCACAACTTCAACTCCGTGGTAACAGGCACTGGCAACCATAAGGGCCTGGGGGTCTGAATTTCCAATATCTTCCGAAGCGAATATAAACATCCGTCTGGCAATGAACCTCGGTTCTTCTCCCGCGACAACCATTTTGGCAAGCCAGTAAAGCGCTGCATCAGGGTCTGAACCACGCATGCTTTTTATAAAGGCAGAGATTGTATCATAGTGCTGGTTCTCACTTTTATCGTAGGCGACAAACTTGTTCTGTAAGGTTTCTTTAATTGCTGCAAGATCTATCTTCACAGTTTTGCCGGTCTTTTCATCCCTATGGATAGTAAGAACCGCAAGTTCAAGAGCATTGAGAGCCCTTCTTGCATCGCCTTCACTGACCAATGCGAGGTATTCAAGAGCATCTCCTGTCAATTCTACATTTAACCTGCCCAATCCCCTCTCAACATCCCTCAGTGCTCTCATTACAATCTGTTTTATATCCGCTTCACTCAAAGGGTTAAACTGGAAAATAAGACTTCTTGAAAGTAGCGGAGTATTTATATAGAAATAGGGATTATGGGTCGTAGCACCTATAAGGGCTATTGTCCCCTCCTCAACATCTCTCATAAGTGCATCCTGCTGAAGTTTGTTGAAATGCGCAATTTCGTCAAGAAAAAGAATTGTCTTTCTCCCACTCTCCCTGATTCTCTGCTGACCAACAGCAATAACATCCCTTACATCTGCAACCGTTGCCGTTACTGCATTGAGATGCCTAAAATAATTTTTTGTTCTGCTTGCAATAACCATGGCAAGAGCAGTCTTACCGCAACCCGGCGGACCGTAAAAAATAAGAGAGGGGATATTATCGCTCTCTATGATTTTTCTTAGAATTTTACCCTCCCCGAGTATATGCTCCTGCCCTACAAAATCATCAAGAGACCTGGGTCTGATTCTCACTGCAAGCGGGAGAGCTTCTGAAGATTCATTTCCGGAGGTATAAAAAAGTTCTTTCACTGTTATCTCTTATTATGCACCGTGCCAATACAGAAGAGCACTGCATCTTAAAAACCTGATTCCTTCACCGTTTATCGCTTGGAACGAAGTGAAACAGCCTAGACGACGCATGCTCCTGCTGAATGTTGTTTGCTGGACGATGCCAGAACTTTCTTTGAGCAAAATCCCGACGCTGACTGATGCAAAATTGCTTCGCAATTTTGCTATTGGCTGGCGGGCACCCCATAGCAATCCCTCGCTTGCACTCGGGATGCTACGGGGCAAGAAAATTTTCGTTTACCCCGTAGCCAAATGCGAAGCATTTGTGCTTCGGGGCCCGCTTGCCAAAAATGTTTACAAAAATTCTTACGTCGTTTTTATGAATCCTTAAGGGTTGCTGTGTTATACGCTGTATGATGCGATCAATCATTAAAATAATCTTGCAGAAGTTTCCCAAATGACAAAATTCTACCTCTCCAGCACTTTTTCAGAAGTGTTGTAGAGATAAAACAACCTTGAGTTTCCAGGGGAAAAACTCAACCAAGAAAGAGTCCCATTTCATTCTGTGAAATTA
>DYKC01000123.1 GCA_020722825.1 Vermiphilus sp. | reverse complement strand
CTTATGGTAAAATAATAGTCTTTGAGGACCGATTGAAGAGATAGGTTGTAGGTTCTGAATAAAGGAGACTGAGAATGGATTATTCAAAAACAGTACACCTACCGCAGACATCCTTTCCTATGAAGGGAAATCTGCCTGAAAGAGAGCCTGAGTTTCTTGCAGTATGGGAAGAAAAACGCATCTACGAAAAGACAGTTAAGAAAAACACAGGCAGGACATCTTATATTCTGCATGATGGTCCACCCTATGCCAACGGGCATATACACCTGGGTACTGCGTTGAACAAGATTTTAAAAGACGTGGTGGTAAAGTATCGTTCTATGCAGGGTTACTACTCGCCTTACAGGCCTGGTTGGGACTGCCACGGGATGCCTATAGAACACCAGGTCTTCAGGGAGATGAAGGTGCGAAAAGGCGATGTTAACGTTCTGCTCTTCAGAAAACAGGCGGCAGAGTATGCAAAAAAGTTCCTTGAAATACAGAAAAAAGAGTTCAAGCGACTCGGCATTTTAGGGGACTGGAACAATCCTTACCTCACGCTTTCTCCAGAGTATGAAGGGGATATTATCAGGACGTTCGGACAACTGGCACTGGATGGTTATATCTATCAGGCATACAAGCCCATCTACTGGTGCATCTCCTGTGAGACAGCACTGGCAGAGGCGGAGATAGAGTATGAAGACGACAGGACGCCGTCAATATATGTAAAATTTCCAGTTGCAGACGGCAGAGAGGGAAACGCCTGTTTTCTCATATGGACAACAACCCCCTGGACACTGCCTGCAAATATGGCGATAGCAGTGCACCCTGACCTGCAATATGTTCTTGTAGATACAGGTGAAGGCAAGTACATCCTGGCTGAAAAACTCCTGCCGGAAGTAATGGGTAAACGCGGCCTGAAGTACTGCCTAATAAAGACCTTCAAAGGCACGCAACTGGGGGGCTACCAGTACGACAACCCTCTGGTGAAAAGGCGCTCAAGGGTTATCCTTACCGACTTTGTCTCGGCTGAAGAGGGAACAGGCTGTGTACACTTAGCCCCAGGTCATGGAGAGGAGGACTACTATGCAGGACTGAAAAACAACCTTGAGATACTCTCACCTGTTGACGAGAAGGGGAGGTTTACAGAAGAGGTGAAGGAGTTTGAAGGGATGAAGGTTTTTGATGCAAACCCGCTCATTATAGAGAAACTTAAAGAAAGTGGAGCCCTGTTTTATAACGAAGAGATGGTCCATTCCTATCCGCACTGCTGGAGGTGTAAGAAGCCCGTCATCTTCAGGAGTACCAGACAGTGGTTCTTCAAGATAGACCATAAAGATCTGAGGAGTTTGCTCAATGCAGAGATTGATAAGACCCGGTGGGTACCTGCAGAAGGCAAAAACAGGATATCCTCAATGGTAGGTTTAAGACCTGACTGGTGCCTATCAAGACAGCGTCTGTGGGGGGTGCCGATACCTGCATTCTACTGTCTGTCCTGCACCAGGGTGATAATAACAAAAGATACGGTTGAATACATAGAAAGACTCATAAGAGAGAATGGGTCGGATATATGGGTGGAAAAGACAGAGAAGGAACTGATGCCTGAAGGCTTTGTCTGTCCTTACTGCGGTGGCAGGGAATTCCGTAAGGAGAAAGATATACTGGATGTCTGGTTTGATTCAGGCGTAAGCCATCTTGCGGTACTGAAAGAGTCCAACGGATTAAGATGGCCTGCCGACCTTTATCTGGAAGGTAGTGACCAGCACAGAGGATGGTTCCAGACCTCGCTTATCACCTCCTGCGGTGTCAAGAAGAAAGCGCCCTACAGGACGGTGCTCACACACGGCTTCGTGGTGGATGCTGAAGGCAGGAAGATGAGCAAGTCCATTGGAAACATCATTATGCCTGACAAACTGATTAAAAAGTACGGGGCCGAGATACTTCGTCTGTGGAGTGTCTCGGAAAACTACCAGCAGGACATAAGAATCTCAGAAGGCATTGTCAAAAACGTCGTTATGTCCTACAGAAATGTACGTAACACACTGAGGTTTCTTCTGGGCAACCTTTACGATTTTGCACCACAGCAGGCTGTTCCTGTTGAGAGACTTGGCAGTGTGGACAGGTGGGCAGTAGAAAAACTCAAAGAGGTTGTGAATACCGTAACTGAAAACTACGAAAGATTTGCATTCAACAAGGCATTTGATGAGATTCACAACTACTGTAACATATACCTCTCATCCTTTTATCTTGACCATCTGAAGGACCGTCTTTATACCTGGGGGAAGAACTCTCCAGAACGAAAGAGCGGACAGACAGTTCTGTACCACATCCTGAATGCTCTTGTGAGGGTAATTGCTCCGATACTCTCCTTCACCGCGGAAGAGGCCTATCAACTTCTGCCCTGGGGCAAAGAAAAAGAAAGCATATTTCTGGAAGAATGGCCACGGCAGGAGGCTCTGGATAATGAAATTCTGGCAAGGTGGGAAAGGTTCTTTGAGATACGCAGACAGGTGATGAAGAAGATAGAGGAAAAGCGGGAGGCAAAATTGTTGGGCAGCGGTCTTGAGGCAAAGGTTACAATTGCGGCGGACGAGGAGAGACTGAAGTTTCTGAAAGGTTTTGAAAACCTGCCCGGGCTTTTTATCGTCTCTGAAGTAATCCTTTCCCCTATCCCCTCTCCCTTGACTGGAGAGGGTGTGACCATAACCGTTGAAAAAACCTCCTACGCAAAGTGCCAGCGCTGCTGGATTCACTTCCCTGAGGTTGGCACCGGGCCGGGAACCGAAATCTGTTTCAAGTGCAAAAAAGC
>DYKC01000122.1 GCA_020722825.1 Vermiphilus sp. | reverse complement strand
TGTACTGCTTACAGGTCCCTATACAAGAACCCCCTGTGTCTTTTACCATATCATAATAGAACGTCTTGTCAGGTATAGAAATTCAAGCAACTGGGTTAAAGAGTTTGAGATGAAGACAAACATTCCCTTTTTCCTTAAGGATGATACAGGCAGTGTGGTTATTGACCCAAAAGGTGCTGATACCAAACTTCCTCTCAGGTATATTAACAGGGAAGGTGGCAGGAATACTCGGATATAAGGATAAACCGCTTTTTGAGGCTTCGCCTGAAGACAAAAAAGATGTTGACATTAAGTTTGATTTCCCCAAGTAACCCCGGTTCCTTTTCTCTCCCTTTTGCAAAGGGGGACTAAGGTGGATTTTATATGGATATTTTTGATGTTGTTGTTATTGGAGGGGGACCTGCGGGATGTATGGCAGCTATAAAGGCAGGGCAACGGAAGAAGAAAGTTCTGCTTCTTGAAAAGAATCAGGATATAGGCAAAAAGATTCTCCTTACAGGCAACAGGAGAGGTAATCTGACCAACCTTGAATCCCTTGAAATATTTATTACAAAATACAGAAATGGCAGTTTCCTCAGGAACGGGTTTGCACGTTTTTTCAACAGCGACCTGATTGAGTTTTTTGAAACTAATGGTTTGTCTCTTAAGACAGAGCGCGGAAACAGGGTCTATCCTGAGAGTGATAATGCAAGAGATATAGTCAATGTCCTCAAAAGAATTTTGAAAAAATGCAGGGTGCAGGTATATACCGAGAAAGTTGTAACAGATATTACTTACGGGGGAGAATTTTTTGTGGTGGTTACTTCAGGGAAAAGTTTTGCTGGTAGGAAGGTTATCATTGCCTGTGGGGGAAAAAGTTTTCCAAAGACGGGCTCCAATGGTGAGGGTTATATACTTGCGAAGAAGACAGGACATAAAGTTACAAAAACTGTTCCTGCCCTCTGTGGCATTGAGGTCAAGAACGAAAATATCATCCGGAAGTGCAGAGGCATAACGCTTAAAAACGTAAGAATTACAGCATCTCTTGCAGGGAAAAAGATAGACGAGGAATTCGGGGAGGTATTGTTTACCCACTATGGGTTGAGTGGTCCTGCAGTTCTTAATCTGAGCGGTGCGGTTTCTGAAAATCTTGAGAGAGGCGAGATAAAGTTGTCAATAAATCTCAAACCTGCCCTCTCTGAAGAAAAGATAGATGCTCGTTTACGCAGAGAATTAAAGGCAAACTCAAACAAGCAGTTGAAAAACCTCTTAAAGAATATTTTGCCTGCAGGACTTATAGCACCATTTTTACAATATGCGGGAATAACTGGAGAAAAGCAGGCAAATCAGTGTACCAAAGAAGAGAGAACAAGAATTACAAAATCTCTTATGGATTTTGCGTTTTCAGTTAGTGGTGTGAGGCCATTCAGTGACAGTATGGTAACTCGTGGTGGAGTTGATGTGACCCAGATAAATCCCAAGACTATGGAGTCAAAGGTTACCCCAGGTATCTTTTTTGCCGGTGAGGTAATAGATATTGATGGGAAGACCGGCGGCTACAACCTGCAGGCTGCCTTCACCACAGGTTATCTTGCCGGTACCTCCGTGTAATGCATCCCTATCAGTTACCTGCAGGTGAAGTTTTTCAGGTAGTATTTCTGGTTGCGGTAGTCAATCTCTTTTATCTTGTTCTCCTTCAACATCTGTTCCACAACTTTCCATGAAGCGCCTGCTTTTTTCAAAAAACCTTCCACCTGTTCTCTACTCATCGGATGGACGGATACAATATTCAGCAGGTCATTTTCAACGTTACCCGTGAAACCGAAACCACTTTTGTCTCCGGCTCCTGTTATAAGTTCAACAGTCAGACCTGCTTGTGCAAAAATGTGGTATGCGCGGTTTACCTTTTCTTCGTCGGGCGGTATCACCCACTTTTCAGCAGGCGGCCTTGTGGCTATACCGATAAACGCAACCGCAGGTTTTATGAAGGACAAGAATCCTGCGGTTTTCCTTATATCTCCTTCATCATCGTTTACGTCTTTCACCAGAAGTGTTTCGGTTAACAAAGTGCCTTTGAAGCCATCGGCAAATTTTTTTATACCTTCAAGTATAACCTTAAAATCAAGGCTTGGAGCAGGTCTGTTAATTTTTTTCCAGACCTCTTCACTACCGGCAGTGTCCACCTTGATTGATACAAGATTGGCTTTGTTAAGGTCTTCCTGAACATCCTGTCTCCATATCAGTGATGCATTTGTGATGACCGCTATTTTTATGGGGGTAAATTTTCTTATTTCTTCTATTTCTCTGCCCAGATTGGCGTCAAGAGTAGGTTCCCCGTCGGGTACGAATGTTATGAAGTCAACCTTTTCCCGCCTTTCTTCCAGGCTGGTGAGTGTTGAACGTAAATCATTTATTACCTTTTCAACAGGATAAAAATTCTGTCTCTCTCCACAGAAATTTTTTGTCCTCCCTATCTGGCAGTACACACAGGAGTAACTGCATATCTTTGGCGGCGGGATGTTGTTTACTCCCAGACTCTGTCCCAACCTCCTTGATGGCACCGGTCCGAACACTATCTTATCTTTCATTTATTTTTTACCTGTTTTATGTTTGTTACCCTGCATTTCACTTCATCTATTAGTTTGCCTGAAGAATCAAGCGTTGCTTTACTCACCAAGCCAGGCGTATTCAAGTCATTTTATCCATTCCCTCCTTTTTCTCATCTTTTTTCATCGGCATGAGCAAGAGTCTCTTTAGGGGCAGAAATAGTTTTTCGTAATGTATTAGCGTCAGAAAGTGAAAAACCGGTC
>DYKC01000121.1 GCA_020722825.1 Vermiphilus sp. | reverse complement strand
TTCAAAATACCAGTCAGGCCTGCCTGTGCGGAAATTAAGCGGATGCAAACCAAAGACTGAAACAGTGGGAAAACTGAAAGGGGGAGGGAAAGATGGATTTACATCTCTTCGGGCAGGGAGATATTCAATAATTCCAACGCTTTGGAAAATACTGTCAGCAGTGCGCTGGTAAGCACCAATCTCGCTGCCGTGAGTTCTCGGTTGTTCGTCACCACCCTGTGCCTGTGGTAATAGGAGTGAAACGTTTTTGCCAGGTCTAGCAGATACTCGGCAAGCAGGTGCACACCGTAGGTATTAACAATCCCTTCCAGTGTATCAGAAAACCGTGCCAGTTTTTTTGCAATAGACAGTTCCTCCGGCTCTTTGAGCAAAGAGAGGTCTGCCTGTGCCTTCAGGAGGTCAATCCCGCTTTCTTCCGCAAATTTCAGGATATGTTTCATCCGGACATAGGCATACTGCAGGTAATATACAGGATTCTCAACGGATTTTTTCTTTGCCAGTTCAAGGTCAAAGTCCAGGTGGCTGTCAGCCTTCCTGAATATAAAGAAAAACCTGGAGGCATCCGGTCCAACCTCCTCCATCAGTTGTTTCAAAGAGATAAACTGTCCTTTCCTTGTAGACATAGACAGTTTTTCTTTGCCCTTGTAAAGGGTTGTCAACTGTACCACTATAAAACGCAGTCGCTCGGGGTCAAAACCAAAACTTTCCACCACAGCCTTCATACGGGGTATATAGCCATGGTGGTCAGGTCCTACTATATTGATCAGCGTATCATATCCCCTGTCAATCTTGTCCTTATGGTAGGCAATGTCGGAGGCAAGGTATGTATAGGACCCATCGCTTTTGACAACCACCCTGTCCTTCTCATCCCCGTAAGCACTGCTCTTAAACCACCAGGAGCCATCAGCAAAATAGAGCAGTTTTTCCTTTTTCAGAACCTCAAGAAACTTTTCAACACTTTTGTCCTGCAGGAACCTGCTTTCCCTTGTCCATCTGTCAAAGTTCACACCGAAAGCCCGAAGGTCTTTTTTTATCTCTTCTAAAATGTGCTCTACGGCAAACTCTTCAAAAGAGACATTGTCGTCCTTTATCTCTTTTGCAATCTCTATGAGGTACTCTCCTTCGTATCCATCTTCCGGTATTGCATAACCTTCCTCTCCCTTCAACTGGAAATACCTTGCCTTGAGAGATTCTCCGAGCAGTCTTATCTGCCTGCCGCCGTCGTTTATATAGTATTCCCTGTCAACTTCAAAACCAGCGTATCGCAGTATGCGCGCCAGCGAGTCTCCAAATGCCGCCTGCCTGCCATGCGCAATAGTAAGAGGACCTGTGGGGTTGGCACTGACAAATTCAATGAGAACCTTCCTTCCTTTGCCAATCCCTAAATGCCCAAATGATGTTCCGCTTTTAAGAATTTCGCTCAGAAGCCCAAGATAGACCTCCTTTTTCAGGAAGAAGTTTATAAAACCGTTTTTCACCTCAATCTTTTCTATAAAGTTCGGGGATAGGGATATAATTTTTTCTTTTAGCAACAATGCTGCCTTCTGCGGAGATTTATTTGCTGCATCCGCCATTCTGAAAGCAAGGTTGGTATAGAACTCACCGAATTCCTCCCTAACAGAAGGCAGTATTGATATATCTCGTTCGTCAATCTTAGAAAAAAACGGATCATCAACCAGCGCCTTCTTTATAACATCTCTAATTCTCTCTTTCACCGTCTTTTCCATCTCTCTCTTTTCTCAGTTCAGCAAGAATCTTCTCAACCCTGAACTCTTTTCTTTCATCATATACAAACTCTATTTTGGGCGTGTATTTCATAATTAACCGGCCCCCAAGTTTATGCTGTATATACCCTGTCGCCTGTACAAGAGCATTAAAGGAGACTTTCCGCTCTTCTTCGCTTCCCATAACACTGATACCTATTTTTGCATGTTTCATATCACTGGAAACATCCACGTAGGTTATCGTGAAGAAACCTATTGAAGGGTCAGAGACGTGCCTTCTTACTATCTCTTCAATCTCTCTTCTTAAAAGATGCTCCAGTTTTTTCTGCCTTCTTGTGATAATTTTGCACCTCCAGGTAACATTGAGCAGCCTTTAGCCTGAGTTTCCGCTTTATCCTCTGAATTGAGGAATAATAGCACGAAATCCTTTTAATAGCAAAGGATTTGGCATTTCTGATATGGATATGCTGACCGAGGAAAAAATTTCAACCATTCAAGAGAAACTGATTTCCCATGTTATACCAATTTGATGTCAAAAATATAGTAATCTATAATTTGGGCAGGAGGTGGCAAAATGCGAACACCTGCTCATCCCAAAGATTACATCACACTGAGCAGAATGTCTCCACGACAACGGAAACTTGCCGAATATCTTAGATTAAACTATGCTGTTGCAAAGTAAAAAGACCAAATTTGCCAAAGTTCAGTAAATTAGAGTGGTAAAGTTGACTTGACAAATGTGTGGAAAGGGTATAATAAGAGTGATAATTAAATAGGCAAGACATGTTTCACTAAATACTTACGAATATAAAATAGGGGAGGTGAATGAAAAGGATGAAAAAGAGAGTGTTTGAGAAGATGTCTGGTTTGGATGTGGGAAACAAAAAGATAAAGGAGGGAAAAAAGATGAAAAAGAAAGGATTTACGCTGATTGAGTTGTTGGTGGTAATAGCGATTATCGCGATTCTTGCGGCGATGCTATTACCTGCATTAAGTAAAGCAAGGGAGAAGGCAAGAGCAGCGGTTTGTATGAGTAATCTAAAGCAACTGGGACTGGTTTTTATGATGTATGCTCAGGATTATGATGAGTATC
>DYKC01000008.1 GCA_020722825.1 Vermiphilus sp. | reverse complement strand
TTAATTTTTTGGGATCAACTTTTTTATCAAATTTAACCGGGTCATGAAACTGATAGGGTAAATTTTGGATTTTTGATTTCCAATCATTCGTTACTGTCTCTTGTTTTATAAATTCAAACCTAACTTTCTGGGTATCTTCTTTATCTCCAATTTTTTCCTTAATAAAAGAGAAAAATTGTGGATTTATTTCATACCCGATTGAATTACGGCCCAAATTTTTAGCCGCCAATGTTGTTGTCCCGCTTCCTAAAAATGGGTCTAAAATTGTATCACCTACAAAACTAAACATTTTTATTAATCTTTTGGGTAATTCTTCGGGAAACATTGCGAGGTGTTTAGTTTGTTTTTCTCCATTAAAATTCCAGTGTCCGGAAAAATATTCATTCCATTCCTCTTTGCCTAATTTGGATCTTTCTTTTAATTCTTTAGATGCCTTTGGCGGATTACCTGGTTTTTTGAAAATTAAAATGAATTCATAATCTATTTTTATAATTCCATTTCTTGGGTACGGAAAACTACCCATAACCGTTGCCCCGCCAGTAGTGTTCATTGTTGTAGGTTTTTGCCAGATAATAGCTCCCATATAATCAAAACCGATAGACTCGCAAAATTTAATAATTTCCGTGCGAATGGGAATTATTTTATACCGTCCATAATATACCGAACGAGCGAATTGGTCGCCAATGTTAATGCATAATCTACAGCCTTCGTGCAGTACCCGAAAACATTCATTCCACACCAAATTCAAGTTATTAATATAATCTTCGTAACTATCATTAAAACCAATCTGCTCTTTCGCACCATAATCTTTTAACTGCCAATATGGCGGAGAGGTAATAACAAGATGAACAGACTTATCAGCTATCTCTTTCATATCCCTTGAATCACCAATGATAATTTTATGTTTCGTTACCATACTTTTTATTTTATCAACTCATCCACCGTCATATTTAACGCTTTGGCAATTTTCGCCATTACAAAAACCGATGGTTTTCTAATTACTCCTGTTTCAATTTTGGTTAAGGTAGTATAAGGAATATTCGCTTTTCTTGCGAATTTGTCTTGGGAAAGTTCAAGTTTAAGGCGCAATGCCTTTATTTTCTTGCCTAATTTATTCTCTTGATTATTTTCCATAACTTGATAACATTAAATTGTTTTGCTATAATTCTATATAAGTATAAGATAACAAATAAAAGTCAAACAGTCAAGGAAAATAAGAAAGGCCCGCTTTTGGCGGCCCGCAGAGCAGGACAAAGATAAAAAATTCAATTTTGCGCCTAAAATCGGCTGGCGTGCCCTCGCAGAGGGCAAGCCAGCGAACCCTTTTCCTAATTGGCGGAGAGAGCAGGACACGGGAAAGCCGTTTTTTCTAAGTCCTTGCCCCTCAACGTGTTACCCTGTAAGTTTTTGATTTGAAAAACGTTAGAGCAGTTTCGCCTTGTCACTGCATGTCATTCCATTTCACCCAATGTAATCCCTTAATATCCCGTTTATATCCCGACAAACAAGGCAGAAATTTAGAATTATTTTCAAACATTAAACTGCCTGAAAAACTATTCTCAATCAGCAACTAATATTATCATGAGACAGAATATATTACAACCAGCAAAATGAAAAGCTATTTGAATGGATTGAACGCGGAAGGGACCAAGCCTTAGGCAAAATGCTTCCCAACGAATTATGAGTCCCGATGACCCAAAATTAACTGAAGCCCCTTCCTGCTTCCAATCTCTTCTCTATCAAGCCTTCCCACACTTTTCCCTTTCTCTTAAAGCCCACAAAAACGCCCTTATAAAATCTCTTAACTACCTGAAATAATTGAAGTTAAAAAATCCCCAGCGAATGTTCTGTCACACCTTGGTTACACCAACACAAAACAATTTCAGTAAAAAATCATGTTTTTTCTATATTTTCGTGGGGCAGGCAGGTCAAGAATATTCTAACCCCAATCATCCAACAATTTTCCTTTACACCCCTATTAAACTACCCCAATATGAGAAGCCAAGGAAAAAGCGTAACCTGCGTCTGAAGTAGAGGATACGACGGATGACACTTAACATAAGTGCCTCAAGAATCCCCAAAAAACGCAGTTAATTGCGTGGTTCTTAAGAGAAAATTTGGAAGAGAGAGGTATAGGGGGGGAAGTTTGCGATGGTAAAAGGCGAGAGATGGAAAAAGCAATTTTTGTAGATAGCATCTCTCAATTGTCAAAATAAGGAACAAGAACAAAATGATGCGCCTTTGGCTGGGCAGCCGCCTTGATTTTTTTGTCCGCATCAAGAATCTGTTTCATCATCTGGTCAAGAGCCAACCTGTCTGTCTCGACAGGTACTGTTGTTGCGGAGACTTCTCTGGATTTTGCCCGCCACTGGCTTACTATCTGTTCCTTCAAAAAAACGAGCAACAGGATTTGCCCGCACTGGTCTGCAACAGGACCCTTTTCCAGTAGCCCCATATTCCAACCATTTGCCAGCATATCCGAAGAAACAGTGGCAATCTTTACATTATCCATGCTCACATTATAGTTCCCGGTTTTCATATTCTTGACTGTCAGTACCCACTGGCTCAAATCCTCCATTGAAGGCAGGATTATCAATGCGCTGCGGCAATTGTGTTGTGCTTCCGTCGTTATGCGGACTGGATGTAAAGAGTACCGGGCGTGCACCTGTCTTATTGATGCGGCCAACAAGATTGTTCATATTGGCGATATAAAGAGGTGTACTGTCAGGGCCCGCAACGCAATCGTTCATGCCCAGTTCCACGCTAATAACTGTGGGTTTCCATGCTTCAACATCCCAATTGAACCTGGTAATCGCATTATATCCGCTGCCTGCAGACAGGTCCCCATAAAGGTTGGGATATTTTTTCAGAAGTTCCGTCAGTCGTCCCGATGATTTTACCGGTCCTGACGGATAACCGCCCCTCGTCTCTTCAGCCACATCGCCGCTTATCTCAGCCCAGAAAGCCATTGCATGGCCTATGAAGATAGTATCCGGACATTCCTTCAAAACCTTTTCCAGCCGCGGAAGGTGTATGTCATCCACAAGTCCGTAACTGCCTCCTGTCTTATTGTACAGATGGAAAAGAACCGGCAACCCGGTCTTTCCGCACTGTTTGAAAAGATTTATGCATAACGGACTATCCATATAGATATTTGCGGTTATCTCTCCCACTCCTTTACAGCCGTCTTTTTTGTATTTGTTCAGCAGGAAGGAAAAATCAGTCTCAGGTGAATTATCTCCTGCCCGCGGGTCTATGTTGCAGAAGGGAATTACCTTCTCGGAATGCCGTCTGTAGAAACTCAAGACCTCTTCAGGCCCGGAATAAAAATACGGGCCCTCTGGTCCGATTGTGGGTAAAATTACAAATTTCTCCATACCCAGTTCATCCATCCTCCTTAACAATTTTTTTGCCGTGAGGGGTTTCTCCCCCCATGCACGCAGGATATGCGTATGTATGTCTGTCATTTCTATCCCCTGTAAACTTGTTCCACTCTACAGAATGTGTTTTTTTATTACGCCTGACAGGTTTAAAGCCATCTCTTCCATGCCCGCAGGCGAAGGATGAACGAGGTCAACTGCCAGCCCGTTAACATTTCTTAAGATATCTCTGCCGTCAATGTAAATAACCTTGTCTGACTTGCACCCGTCAACAACGCCCCTTACTATCTTTCTGAAAGTATTCTGTTTCTCCGAAGAACTCTCAAAATCCATGTCGCATGTAAACAAATCCATGCAGAACACATATTTATCAGGATGCGCCTTTACTATCGCAGGAACAAAATATTTCACCCTTCTCTCAAATTCCTCTGCTGTAAAACTCTCTCTCATATTGATGCCCATCTCAAGAGTTGCAAAGTCCCAGTCCTGTCGTCCCGCTATATAATCAGCCATTTGTTTCTCGCAGTGGGCACCGCCGGCAAACCCCAGATTGACCAGGTCAACCCCCAGACGTTCAGCGGTTCTCATTACATACGAACCTCCAGGTCTCAAGGAACTTGCTCCGTGCGTTATTGATGAACCGTATGCCAGATACCTTTTGTCAGGAAACTGATTCTTTTCAGGAAGAGTAAAATCACCTTCCGCATCAACAATCTTAAGCCTCATTACGTTTGTCATTATGTGCGGCAGGATAATTCTGGTCAGACCTGCGTCAAAAGGCAAATTTCTTTCCGATGAAATCTCCCTCAGTTTCTCAATATTAACGGGAAGCGCTATTTTTATTTCAACAACATTCTCTGTTATAAAATAGTACGAGACCAGAAAATTACCCTGATACACCTCTGCAATGCCTGTTTCCCCTTCAATTCCTTTCAAGGATATTTTTGCCTCTTTGCTTTTCAGATTGAACCTGATTTCACAGCCTGCCGGTTCAACAGCCCTTGTCTTAGCGGATTCGTTTAAAGTTATCCGCAGACTTTCAGGAATCCTTGTTACCTGCATGCCACCATCCGTTTCAATAAGTTCCGCCACGTTATGCAAACACATGTTTTTGTAAACCATTTTTCTCCTTCATCCCTGACGCTTCTCTGTTACGCTTCCGAATTGAAAGATTTTGATTTCTGGAATTATACCTTGAAATTCCGCCAGTCAAAAACAACGCCCAACGTATCATGGGGGCTATCGGCAAGCATGTTATAAATTTTCAGGCAGTCGCCTGGTCTGGCAACGTGCGTAATAAGGTCTTCGGCAGAGATTTTACCTTCGTTCAAGAGACGCAGTATGAGGTTGCGCTCGCGGTCTTTTGTCCACGGGAAATAAACGTTCGTCTGTTCGGGAGTGCAGGGATGGAAAGCGCCGAGAATACTTACCTCGCGCAGGTGCACTTCATTAAAAAAATCAAACTCCACCGAGCCCCTTGGGGAACCCAGTGATATTACCCTGCCTGCAAAACATGCCAGCCGGACAGCCACAGGGTATACCTTCGGAATGCCCGTTGCTTCTATGACGCAGTTGGCTCCGTCTTCGGTGCAGAATTTCCTCACAGCTGCAGTGACGTCTTTTACCTTGTTCGGGTTGATGCATGCATCAGCACCGCGTTGTTTTGCCCTGGCCAGCCGTTGCTCATTCAAGTCAATGGCAATGACAGGAAGCCCTCCGCTGAGTTTTGCCAGGGAAACTGCAAACTGCCCCACCAGCCCAAGTCCTATAATTGCTACCGCTTCACCCAGTTTGATTCTTGCTATCCGTATGCCATGCATGGAAATAGCCGCCATTACAAGGAGCGAGGCGGCTTCAGACGATACCTTCTCCGGCACCTTGTTGTAGAGGGAATTCATAACTGCATGGCTTGCATGACAACCCTGTCCCGCAACCCTGTCCCCGGGTTTCACCGACGTCACCTTTTTGCCCACATCAATTACAACTCCGGCATTGCAGTATCCCGTAGTACGGGGAAAAGACGGTTTTGCATTCGGCTCAGAACCGTGAATCCATAAGTACAACTCCGTACCCGGGCTTACAGCCGTAAATTCATTTTTGACAAGTATGCTGTCATCCGGCAATGGTCCTATTTCAAACGGCTCCAACTCTATTTGACGGATGCCGTGACAAACAAATCTGTATCCCTTCATGGCAGTTCTCCCCTATATCCAGAAAACAACGTTGCCTTTCATTCCCGTAAAAATATCTATAATAAACCATAAAGCGGCTGCTGAGTATTGCCCGAGAATAAGTCCAAAGAAGAAGGGTTTCCCCGTTTCATATGCCTTTGCGCCTTTAGCAGTAATGTTTTTATCAACCATGCGAGAAAAATTGAAAACCACAACTGGTTAACCAGCCATACCATTCCAACGGTAAAACCTATGGGATGCAGAGGCCACCATAAAAAGCGGGCTTGCAGAATGGAAAGAACAGCCAATCCTGCGGCGCCTATACAACGCGCTATCCATCCCGCAGCATTCGGGGATGAGGGCGTTTTCAGGTAATCAGATATGTGTTGGAACGGATAGAGATTTGAGCCGTTGAAAAAGCCGCTCTGTAGGTTCAAACCGCCGTTGGCATATGCCATATGAAGTACCATAACGGAAGATACTGTAAAACCTATGAAAAGGGCTCCCATCATCGCCCAGAAAAACGGTTTGAGTGAATATTTGCCGAATTCTTGGGAGATTTTTGCACTGTGCATCGTTGACGATGCAGGGAAGGTTCGTAAATCACCGTGATACACATAACTCAATCCCAGCGCGACCATGTTTTCCTGCCCCAGCGTGCTGCTTCCTAAACCCGATATCAGTTGGGAAGATGCTATTGACGGAGCCACAATAGTAGGCAGTCTTCCTTCGGCGATTACCCTGGTCAATCCAAACCAGAATATAAAAGCAAGCAGAAGCATCGGCAAAGAAAGCCAGAAACTCATGCCCGAAATTTTCAGCCACAGCATTAAGAGTATAAACCCTGCAGTCATACCCCATACGGCAGTTTTGTACGGGAGAATCTCTCGGCTGTCATCAACTTCCGGCGCCCGTCCGGTGGCTTTCCGGAATACATTCTTCAGATGCCCTCTCGCCGTATAAAGGGAAATAAAAGCAAAACTTATAAATGCTCCGGAGCCCAGGTTGCCCATAATGGCATTCCCGCCTGCACCGTAAGCTCCAATATTTTCAGGACTGGAAATGCCTGTAATATTAAACCACCCGATGGCTACCAGAAAAAGCAGATTGAAAAACCATAGCGAAAAGGCAACATCCCTCTTAACAAAAAAACAAAAGCCCAAAACGGGGAAACTGAGTCTTATAACGAGTGTGGTTGTGCGGCGGAAAAGAGGCACGTAGCGTAGAAATTGCGGCGCAGGTAAAACCGGAAAATATTTATTCAAGGCGGTACAGGCGGCGAGCAGAAAAGATATTGAAAAAGCAACCCAGAAAATCTTTTTCAGGAAAAGAGCCGGGACTTTGCCTTTTGAAGGTTCTACCATTGCAATCGGCAGTTGAACGAGAGGAAAAGCAATCCGTTCTCTCTCAACCCACTCTTTCCTGAGTATGGATACTGCACATATCGTGACGAAATACAGGAGCATCAGAAATATTCCCCATGAAAAAAGAGGCAATGCCCAGGCTCCCCAGGGGATACCCGCCCCGGCAGGGTTCCCTTCAAAAAAACGGGCGATTACGACCGGGTCGGAAGGAGCCAGCCAGTTTTTTATCCAGGGAGCTATCAACTCTCCCCACCGGTTGGTAGAAGTGCTGAAATAACCGGGTGTGGCAAGTATCGGGAGCAACTGACATCCCAACCCCATCTCCGCAACTGATGCGGAAACAAGCACCATCGTGTAAATGAAAAGCAGTTCAGCAGGAGAAAATCCTGCTTTCCCTTTTGTCAGCAGTTTAAGGAGCGGGTTTAAAAACAGCACCAAAATGAAAAAAATAAAAATGCCGCCTGCGGGCATATGGTCTATAGCCATAAAAGAGCCCTGAACGATGTTGACCGAGTATTGAGCCATGACAACCATAAGAATGGAGAGCAAAATACCGGTAACCACCGTCTTTGCGTTAAAAGGAGATTTCCGTCTATTCATTTTGGTCAACATGACCGTCAAAACTTTTACGGTTTCCACCAGTTATTATAGTAAGCTGTGAATGTCTTTATTCTATTCTCCCCTTTGTTCTGTTTGCGGTAAACCTAATCACCCGTTATTTTCAAAATCTCGCCGGTCTCCGTTCCCTGGGGTATTAAAAATTCTATCCTTTGAAATCTTGCCTGCCGAATCTACTTTTGTTAAAAAACCGTTGGTATACGAAGTTCTGTTCTTCGGGGAAAACGTATACTCACAAGTAACGATGAAGAGCCTTTTTTCCCTTGTTTTCTCCGGAGGAATATTGACCTGGATATTAGTGAAGCCGTCTCCATACCATTGGTGAAAACCGTTCTGACGGCTCCGTTTCAACGGGAATCCGTTTAAACAGACGGTTTTTACCTTCGGCCCTTTGCACGGTATGGTTAACCGCAAAGCCATTCCGTTATCTATTTTCGCATCAGACGAAACATCCGCCGGTTCCACATACAGTTTTGTTTCCGGTCCTTTTCTTATGAACCTTTCAATTTCGCATGCGCGGAAGCCGGTTGTTTTCTTCAGCCGGGTTAAGAATTCCACAGGTTCGGGACAAAGAATTTCTTTCTCTTTTCCCCCGGTCGCGCATACAAACATTATTCGTCCGTTCGTTTGAGGATAAAGAACTCCAAGGGTAAAACCCTCTTGTTTTTCCCATAACTCTACCCGGCTTTTCCGCCGCTGCAGAGCACTGATTCCATAACTGACCACAGAATAATGGCATAACGATTTAATTACATTAACCGGGTATCCAGCGTAGAACTCCCCTTCCCAAGGGCTGTTCCCGACAGACAGTAAACCTTTTAGCCGGGCCAGTCCGCTCCTTTCCCATGCTATTTCCTGAACTGCGAGTAAACTGTGATATCTGAAATAAGCATACATAGAAGAATAGAAATATGGACGTCCCAACCAGCATTTGCCGGATAGGGATTTGTATTCTTTTCCCCAGAAAAGACGCTGGTCGCTCGCCTCCAGCCGGCTGTAGCCATAGCCCGCCTTGTTACCTTCTTTTATCATCTTCTCAGTGATACGCCAGTCGAAAGAGCGTAACGATGAATTGGAAAAACTCCCCCCCACTGATTCAAACATCATCTGTCCGGGATATTGAAGGCGTATCCCGTGATTGTCCACGCAGACCTCCGGTTGGAATTCATCCACCACTCTTTTGAATGCCGCAAGTTCCGGACACTTACCGGGCGTTTTCAGCGTGAGCGTTCGCGTATTCCAGCAATTGCCGCAACAGCCATTCCTGTTATATTTCCTTCCCGTGTAGGGATCAATTCCGTGCAGGTTTGTCATGCCTTCCCGTATGCAATACCCGTCAGGATTTACCATAGGCATCAGGAGAACAACCTGTTTTTGCAGAATTTCCCTGGCCGGACGGGTGCCGGCAAGCAACCATTTGATAAGCCGGAGAATCGTAGTGGTGGCGCTGCGTTCCTCACCTGAATGCAGTGCGGTGACCAGCACGGTGTCCTTTTCGCAGAACGGGGTGGCTGGGTCAGTCATCTGCACGAGAAAAATGGGCAAACCCCGCATGGATTTTCCCTGTTCGGTAACGGTTAACAACTTCGGGTACCTCTCCGACCATGTCTTCAATATTCCCGCATATTCCGGGAACGAGGGGTAGAGACGGGAAGATTTTGCTGTTTTCCTTTTCATTGGGATAATTGTAAATCACAAGATGTCAACATTATAACGCTGCGGCACGGACCCTGATGAATTTTGAAATTATGGGTATAGTTAGTTCCCGAATAGAAAAGTAAATACGAACCGTTACTGAAGACCAGCGCATGCGGGGCATAAATACCGTAACAGTCCGGTTCTCCGGGTTTGCCTCGTTGTATCCAGGGTTTTCGATATGGTCTCTCCCAGGTAACTCCATCGTTTGAAAAACACAACTCAATATCAGTTGTCTGGTTATCCGCACGATAGTGTCCGAGCATGCCGATTTTCCGTTCCGGGGTTTGCGTCACCGAAAGATAATAGAACTGCAGACCCGGCGCGTCCTGAGCATCCGGTTGTAGAACTCTCCTGCGGTTCCCCCACGTGAGACCGTCCCGGCTGGTTAACCGGTCAATCACGCGCACCAACCCGGCTGCGTTATCATGACTAACGTATCTGGGGTCCTCTTTCTGAACTTTGACGAGTCCCACCGTATACATTTCATACGTCCCGTCTGTCAGTAAATAGACATTGGTGGCATCATTGGTGGTAATTTCATCATTGTTTGCCGCACGGTCGTTCGGATGATACAAACAGGGCTGGTTGGTATTCAAGACGGTATATCTTTGGTTGCCGTCCTCGCTTTCCGCAGCGATGTAGCGTACTACGCCGGGCCCATGCGCCCAGAAATACAGGCGTTGCCGTCCATCAGGCATGGAGATATGAACCGGTTGAACGAGTTTCCATCCCTCAGGCAGGTTTCCAATTGCAAAAGGGACGTCAACAGTTGGTTCGCCGCTATTCAAAACTGCAGGATAACGCTTCCACTCTTGATTTATGCTTCCTTCGGCGAAAGCAACGGTGAACTTGCCGTCCGGTCCGGTACCGGCCGAGTACCATATTCTCCACTGTCCATCCGGTAACGACTCCACGCAAGAGGTGAAATTGGATATAAATCCTCCTTCCCACGGTTCGGTCGGTTCCAATACTACCTGTTTGCCCCGGTAGTTTATATCCACACATATCTCCTTGTTGATTACTATTGTATTTTATAACAGTATCTCTGGTAAGGGCCAAAATGGAGTTTAAGCAAATTGTTCTTTGCCGCTACACGGGACTCTGAAGAAAAAACATCTTCACCCACAGGTTCATCCTTGCCGAGAGAGGTCAGGTCAAAAACAGTCTCTTTTTTTTCAGGGTATGGATTCACAGCGATGAGATAATAACTGTCCCCGAATTTTCGACAGGTATATTTGATTTCAGGGTTGCTGCCGCTTATTTCTCTCTCTATTCCCTCCGTGAGAATTGGAGAAAGAATCCTGACTTCACGAGCAAGAGCCAAAGTTCTCTGCCAGGTATTACTCGGCAAGATAACGTTCCCGAAATAAAAAATACCCGTTGCTCCGCTGATTAGTGCCAAATAAGTCTGGGCAGTTTGTTCCTCCGGAGTGGGACCCCGCCAAACCTGCAAGAAATTGGACGCCCCCTGCAAAAACGCCCATACCGGCCGTTTCCCCGCAGCTTCCCGGCGTGCTTTCGTAATAATGGTCCCCACATCCCTTATCGTTGACCCGTCGAAGTTGATAGCGTAGGGATCAACCGAAATCACGTCTCCGATTACGCCGGCTACCCGCATTCCAAGTCCTGTAGGAGTCAGGTTGATATATGAGGGCCTTTTCGTATCCAACTTCTTTGCCAGTTCATATGCCTCAACCACTTTTTCATAGTTTGCATGAGGCTCATCCAAAATCATCCATGCGATAATCGCCTGGTGGTCCTTGAACATCTCGATTGCTTTCTTTATCACGACCAGATGTTCATTGGTCGGTTCGCCGCCTACTCCGCCTATCCAAAAGATAACTTTTATGCCATGCCGCAAAGCCGAATTAAGCGATTCTCTAATTTTATCTTCGTCTCCCCTGTTCAAAAGATACAGTACATGCATGGCATTAAATCCGGCTTCTTTTGCAACGAGGAAAGCTTTATCACCCGGATATGACAGAGAAGATGACCAGTTAATTCCGAAGGGCAGGAATGGAACATCTCCAACTTTCAACGTCACCACGGGAGGTAATGCATTTTCTGATTTAACTCCCTTTTTTTTCACCCATGCACAGGTTATCTCGTCAGGAAATTTCTCAAGAACCCCGAAGTTTTTCGTAGAGTGAAACACCGAAGTGGGCGACCAACTGGTGTACTCGCCCGCCTTGTGATTCTCCCGACCTATGTTGATTGCCCAATCACCCCGGTTGAGCGAAGAAAGTTCCAACGCCGCAAACGGCAGGGCTATCTCCACTTCCCATCGGTCAGGAAACAAAGCCGTTTTTGCCTGCCATTCAAGATTCCGCGAGGAATCGTGTTTGAAAGCATCATACACGGCACCGGTGACGCTGACGCCAAGATGGTAATAATCTTCCCGCACTCCCCAAGTATCCAGAAAAATCTCCACCGAATCATCCTTCCACACGAAACCGTCTCTTTCCGTGATTTTACGTGAAATGTTTTTTATCTGGCTGTCAAAGCATTTGAATCCCAAATAGAGGTTATCCTCGTCATAAGCAACGTATACCTGCGTCGGATTTGAAGGTTTCGAACCATCAGGCAGTACAAGGGAAAGAGGGGGAATTTCTAACCAGAAAGCCTCCTTCAGCATTCCGTCAACATCAACTTGTTCGTGTATACGGTACGCTCGCATCCGGGAAGAAAGAATTGGTCCCTCTATGATATTCCCAATCTGACGCTTGGAATCCGCCGCATGATAATCTGTTACTTGCGACCCCTCTTCCATTTGTACGGCATCCACCCACAGGATACCTTCCGAGGTGAACTGGAAAGATATGAAACCGCGGGCACGTTCTGTCATTACCGGCATAGAATAACGTTTCCACTCGCGGGAAACATTGAAGACTTTCTCAATACTACCGAATAGGTCGTTGTAAAAGATAATTTTAACAGGCAATTCATCCACATCACTACGCAGATAAGCGGAAAGAACGTACTGCTTGTTCGGTTTGAGACAAATTTCCGTAGATGCCAATCTTTTTATTCCATCTACTTGCATACAATACTTGCCGTCATACGGATTATCCGTCGTCCGCTTCCACCGGTTCCATAATTCCGACAATTGCCCAATCCATTTTTCATCGGCCAAACCCCACGTCTGAAGTCCCCAATAATCGGGCAGGTTGGGCGCCCACGTGGCTGCTTCAAAACTGCTGTTGGAGACAATATTTGAATTTTTCGTTGTCACTCCCCCCTGTACCGGCTCAAGAGAAAAGACCTTTATGTCAGAAAATGCCGGCTCCACCTGATAGGAAAAGAGTTCAATGCTACCCTTCAAAAACGGTACATTGGTAACATCCAGTTCCTTACGGCCGTCCAGAAAAATTTCAATTGTCGGACCACGGCGTATTACCTTTACCTGATGCCGGACATTCTTCTGAATATTCACCCGCTTCCACCCGCTACGTCTGCTACCTCCGAATTCCATCCAGACGATAGATTCTTCACTGCCAACCAGATAAACGTAAATAAAATCCTGCTTACTGTGGAGGAATCTGATTCCGGCATGTCCACCCTTGTCCGGCAACTTCTTGCGGAACATCAGGCTAAACTCCATTGAATAATCAGCCCAATCTTCACTTCCTCGTATACCTGCCGCCGCAGCTTGACCTGCCACAGCGGTTTTCAGAATTAGTTGCCCTTCCACAATTTCCGAGAGACTGCTCGATAAATCCCATTTCGTTTTGCTATATTCAGGTTTGGAAAAATCATCGAAAAAAATAGGTTGAGCGGCATTTGCTCCTCCAACGACAAGAAGGAAAAAAAACACCGCACCTACAAATCCTTTAAACATTTTCATTTTACGCCCTCCTATCTTATTGAATCACCAGCCAACCTCGGGTAGTTTGCCAATTACCGGCATCACTCCACCAACTGACATGTCCATCCATGAAGAGAATATTAAGACCGCCGCTGTGCCGTTCAAGGGGGTATTGACCTCCATTGGGGGGATAACCATGCCCTGGCCATGAATCATAAAAAAATACTTGTTCGGATGGGTGCCGATACCAAGCCAACCGGTGGTTAAAATTGGAAACGAATGCATTCATGGCATAACTCCCTTCCGAAGACTGTCCAGCGCCCGTATTAAAATTCTTTCTGCCGTATTCATCTGACGGACAAAGATAAAGTTTAGGGAAATGGAGATAATAGGTAGGGAGTTTCTGTTGTTTTTCCGCCCCGCAGTACGGCATTAAGTAATATGGCCAGCGAGTGGGAGAACTCATGGTCGTGTATCCCGGAAAATAGAATCCATCGTAATCTTGCGCATACAAAAAATAACCAATGCCTATTTGTTTCAGGTTATTCATACATACTGCCTGCCTTGCTTTCTCCCTTGCTTGACTCAGTGCCGGAAGAAGCATCGCTGCCAGGATGGCTATGATAGCCACCACCACCAAAAGCTCTATCAGCGTGAAGCCCACTTTCTCATTGCGTATCATTTTTATTTCCTCCTCGTATTATCGGTTTTTATACGACAACTTATATTCCATCAATTTCCTTTTTCCCGTTTGTTTGCTTAATCACCTCCCGTACGGTCTTCTCGTTATAGAGACCGGTTAAAAGATGGTTGTTCTCGTCCGCCACTATCCATGCAAATTCCAATTTTTCCTGGCAGCGCATCACCTCAAGGAGAATATCATGTTCGCCTCTTTCCGGTTCCACTTCCACCAGAGGACTGCCGGGCCTGTGCGGTGCGGGCAGAAAACCGTTATGCTGATGGTGCGAAAGGATGAGTTTCCCGTCAAGCCACATCTTTATCCCGTCTGTGGAAGCAGGAAAAAGTTTTATCTTTCTTTTTCCCGGCAATGTTATTGTTGTCTTGAGGAATATCGCGGAAGGTCTATCTGCAAAATGCCGGTTCAAATCAAAGAATGAACTGTTGAACACCGCCTGCTTGAAGTCTTTGTAATCGCCATTCAGGACAGACTGTTCCGCTTTTTCCGTTTCATTCAAACTGAAGGTCTTTGATAGTAAAACCGGATATAAAAACGGGTGGTTAAAATCAGGTACTGCGGGGAGAGAAAAAGAACGCGGAATTTCGGGAAGTTCTTTTTCCTTTTGCACCTTGTCACCCAGGACCACCAACTGTTGAGTCAGTTCTTTCAGCGTTGCAGGCACGTCTACATTTCTTATACCATAGCCCGGCACAATTTCATTACCTGCTGTATGTCCCTCCTTAATTATTTTTTGCCGTCCCATTATTATCCCGATAATCGCTCCGGCCGTTGCCCCGGTGCAGTCGGCATCATACCCGCAGTTGACGGCTGAAACTATAGTTTTTATAAAGTCCCCTCCGCCGTACAGAAGCCCTGCAATGATAAAACCAATATTCTGCACGCAGTCCGTAAAGTTGTAATGCCCGAATTTTTCAAGGATTGACTCTCTTGTTTCCCGAAGGGATTTACCCTGTTGATGCAGAGCAAGCGTCAGTTTGACTACCTGAAAAACCTTTGAATTCTCCGGCAGGAAGGAAAGTCCGGCGTCTATGATGGATGCCACGGAAGAATTGGAGAAGGCGGCGCTTTCCATCGCGGCAAGAAAAATCTCGCCGTAGACCCCTTCATCCCAGTGGTCAACGGAGGCATCCTGCCATGCATACCAGCCTGCAACTTCAGGCTTTCCAGGGGCTATACACGCCCAGATTTCACTACGGATAGGAGCTCCCAGACAGTTGTAGAACCAGTTGTTATAGTAGCCCGTCACGGGAGGTTTCAGTCCTGCCTTCAGATTTGCGATTGCCACGCCATACTCATCCCAGGCATATGTAATGCTATTCAGCCAGTCTTCGGCAAGGTCATCGGCTGTGATTTTTATCCCTTTTCTTTTCAGTATGTCAAGCCATACAAGTTGCAAATCAATGTCATCATTTGCAACCATTTCAGAAGGTGTCTTGAAAGGAATTGTCAGGAAATCTTTATTACCTTCAAACGGAACTCCTATCGTCCCGCCTATATTCTTACCCAGCCAGCATCCGTAAACCCTGTCGTAATACTCCCTCTTTTCCATCTATGTTTCTCCCTTCTTTTATCAGGCGCTCTCTCTCACAATTAATTCTGGCTCCATCAGAATATCTACCGGCTTTTCTGTCAGCCTCCCTTCAATTCTTCCAATCAACCGTTCGCAGGCAATTCTTGACGCGTCCTCAAAAGGTTGACGCAGCGTAGTAAGCGGATGCTTTATCAAAGAAGCCAGAGGTATATCATCAAATCCTGTTACACTTAATTCTTCAGGTATTCTTATGTTCATTTTTCCTGCCGTCTTGATTACGCCGATAGCGAGAAGGTCGTTACCGCACACTACGGCATCCACTTTCTTCCTGATAAGAACCTCTCCCCATTTTTCCCCGCATTCCATGGTATACTGCCCTTCCGTAATTATTATATCAGGGTCGATTTCAACGTTTTTATTTTTTAATGCCTGTATATAACCTGCCAATCTCTTTTCTGTTACCCACAAATTTTTGTCTCCGCTGATAAAGCCGATTCGTTTATTGCCTGTTTTTAATAGGTATTCAGTTGCCTTTTTCATGCCGGAGAAATTGTCAATGGAAATAAAATCAACCGGCAACCCGTTTTTCTGTTTGCCCGTGAAAACGAGAACTACATTTCTCTTTATGAAATTTTCAAGAAGCGGGTTTAACGCACTATCGTCTTCACCTTCACTGGTAGCAAGAATTATCCCTGCAACCTTTTCTCTCTGCATCATGTCAAGAATATTCCTTTCCTCTTTAATCTCTCCGTAAGTGTTTCCCAGAATTAACTGGTATTTCCGGTCTCTTAATATGTCGTGAATAACTTTTACAGCCAAAGGGTAAACGGGATTTAAGATGTCAGGGATTATGAACCCTATTTTCCTTGTCCGCGGCTTTTTCAGATAGACAGCGGTATTATCAGGAACAAAATTTTCTTTCTCTATTATTCTCAATACCCGTTTTTTTGTTGCGGTTTTCACAGTGCCGTTGTTCAAGACCCTGGAGACCGTTGCGGAAGAAACCCCTGCTTTTTTTGCTATGTCGTATATAGTCATTATTGTATCCGGTTACAGTCCTCCTTTTGCAGTCATAATAACACATTCAAATATATTTGTCAAATTTATTTGTAATTGGTATCAATCATCTTTAATGTAATGATGCTTACCCTGCTTTTAAATAGAGTGTGATTTTTTTTCTGCCGCAAGAATGACGTGAAAATCTCAGAAGGACTTGATTTTCGAAAACGCTTCCTTGATTTTATAGTATGCTTTCTTGGGAACATCGGGATACGCAATAATACTGTCTGAAATCTGCGGCCAGCAGTCAGAGACATTCCACAACAAAATTCCGGCGCATTCAGGTATGCTTGAATAATACTCTATCCAGAATTTACATGCTTCAGCCTGTAGATTCTGGGTTGCTTCTATGAATTCATCTATATTTTCCGGTTTTTCCAAATTATTGTTCTTGATTGAATCAAAAAGCGAACCGATTCTGTACTGGCATCCGCATCTTAATGTATCCGAGGAATGATAAAACCAGTATTTATTAAACGGCGGCCATAATTTATCGGAGGGAATAAAAGTTAAAAGAACCTTTTTTGACGGAACGGAAAGATGCCCTATTTCACTCACAAATCTGGGTTTAATATTCACATAAAAATCATCCTTATAACTTTTACCGTGCCCCCATCTATGGATATCTCCCTCAAACGGTTCATTTGGATTAACTGACTTTTGGGAAAAGGGGCTGTCCGGAATAAACGGAATTTCCGGATTCAGTTTCTTGCACAGCGGCTTCAAAATCTTTCGTGCTATCGTATGGCTCCTATATGCTTCGCCGACTCTCCAAAATCTGAATTCGTCATTTTCATTTCCGCCGCACCACAAAGAAAGAGAAACATGGCGCCGTAATTTTCTAACGATATATTCTCCTTCCCGTTTTACATTTTCGCAGAATTCCCTATTCTGGGGATACCAGCCGCATGCAAACATGAAGTCCTGCCAGACCATTATTCCATATTCATCGCATAGATTATAAAAATCTTCATCCTCATAGAACCCCCCTCCCCAAACCCTTAACATATTGGCATTTGCTTCTTTTACCAGTTTTAGCATTTCCTCATATCTCATTTTTTTTATTCTTCCCGGGAACACCTCTAACGGCGTCCAGTTGAATCCCTTAATAAATATTTTTTCTCCGTTGATTTTGAAACAAAAGGAGGTCCCTCCGTCAGATTGCGGTTCTTGTATCAGTTCAATCTTTTTTATACCGAATTTACCCTCTAATTCATCAATCTTTTTTCCGTCAACATTAAGGGAGAATTCATACGCATATAAATTGACTCTTCCTGAAACATTCGGATACCATAACCTGGGATTTTCAATTTTAAATTCCTTTTTAAATGACTCTTTTGTTTTTGAAAAAGCTATCTTTTCTCTTATTTCAACTACTTTTTTCCCGTTATCAAATATTTTGAGCAAAATTTCACCGTTCTTAACCTTATCAAATAGATCTATTTCAGTTTCAAATTTCAGACATGCATGATTATCTTCAATCTTCAACGTTTCAATATGGAAATCCCTGATCCTGCCTTTTCTGTATTTGATAATTTTTACAGGTCTCCATATGCCGGCAGATATAAGACGAGGCGCTATATCCCATCCGTAATTAAATTGCGTTTTTCTTGCAAACAAACGGGGTATAAAGAACGGGTCATTTTTTACTTCCGTATCTGAATTCATATCAACTGAAAAAACAGCAGGTGCGATTTTGACAATTATCTGGTTTTTTCCCTTTTTTGCGATGTCGGTTATATCTTTTTCAGCGGGAACAAACATATTTGAATTCTTACAAATTTCTTTTCCGTTTAGATAGATTGTTGCAAAAGTATCAATCCCTTCAAAAACGAGAAAAACCCTTTCGCCCTGCTCGGTTGCAGAAATATGAAAAGTGGTTTTGTACCAGAATTCTTTTTCCTCGGTCCACCTGTAAAATTCTGCGTTATCTCCATATAAAGGGTCAGGCAATAGACCTGCATTCATAAGGTCTATATGGATATCTCCCGGCACTGTCGCTTTAATCCATCCATCAGTTGAGTCAGAAAATAATTCCTTATTTTCAAACTTGAAGGAAGTCCACTGCAGATACCAGTTTTCTTTTAATTCACTTATCTCTTTCATTTTTATTTTACTCCTGCACAAATGCATTTATTAACTATTCAGGGTTCAACGGCGTAACATGTTTATTGGATAGTTCTACATTGTTGAATTTGATTTCCTCGCATTGGCGGCAGATTATGACGTCGTTTCCGGAGTTTTCAATCTCCATATTGCTGAAACTGACTTTACGGATGACTGTTTCACTGTTTCCCTGAACTATGCACGGCCCCAGGCTTTTGATTCTAATGATACCAATAAACAGATGTTTTTGAAAGTCTACTTGGTGTGTAAGATAAGCGGTGTGTATTTG
>DYKC01000120.1 GCA_020722825.1 Vermiphilus sp. | reverse complement strand
GTATTTGTCTGTAATGGAGTTATCTTACTTTAAGGCAGGGTAAAATGCGTCTAAACTCTCTCTTTAGTAATTTTTATGCAGGTGTTTATTTCTTCCTGATAAGTTTGTCCAGTACCTTTTGGTCTACCTCTTCCGGTTTTTCAGGCAAAACTTCACTCTCTCGGGCAGACTTTATTTCGGCATTTTGTCTTTCTTTTTCCTTTTCCACCGTATCAATGAAGAATCTTTCCAGTGGATGACTTTCCTGTCTGTAGGGGGCCAGCAGTTCATCAACCTCACCGATGCCTATCAAAGAACCCTCATATATAATCCCGATGCGGTCGCAGGTAGTTTCTATATCAGCCAGTAGATGGCTGGAAATCAGTATGGTCTTGCCCTTGGACTTAAGGTCAAGAAAAATATCTTTCATTTCTTTGTTGCCTATGGGGTCCATACCACTGGTGGGTTCATCAAGAATCAGCAGGTCAGGGTCGTTAATCAGTGCCTGTGCGAAGCCGATTCTCCGAGCCATGCCTTTGGAGTATTCACCCACGGCACGGTGCTGATAACCCTGCATACCGAGCAGGTCAATAAGAAAGTCAATTCTCTGCCTGCGTTCCTGACCAGAAAGATTGAATATCTTTCCATAAAAATCAAGGGTTTCTCTTGCGTCAAGGTACGGGTATAGATAGTCCTGTTCAGGTAGGTAACTTATTACGCGTTTTACCATACTGTCCCCCGGTAGTCTGCCAAGTACTGCAATACGACCCCTGCTTGGATACAGCAGTCCCAGTATTAATTTCAGTGTTGTTGACTTTCCGCTGCCATTGGGACCCAGCAGTCCGAAAATCTCTCCCTTTTTTATAGAAAAGGACAGGGATTTTACAGCGGTAACCCGGGGTTTACCCCAGAAATCATTGAAGGTTTTTGTAACATTTTGTAAAACAATCTGTTCTTCCATCTTTTTGCCCTTCTCATTCAAATTTCACGATTCGTGCGCTGTTGAAAATTACAAACAGCGAGCCTATTTGGTGGTAAAGTGCTGCGATTACCGGATTGACTATTCCCATACCCGCAAGAACCAGACCGAGAAGTACAAATGCGCCTCCAAAAACAATGTTCTGGTATATTACACGGTTGGCCATTCGGCTTATTGACAGGAAAAAAGGCACCTTGGTCAGGTCGTTGGTCATCAGGGCTACTGAGGCACTGTTGATGGCTACATCACTGCCCATTGCACCCATTGCCATCCCTATGTCTCCGGCAGCCAGTGCAGGAGCATCATTAATTCCGTCTCCCACAACAACGACGCGATGGCCTCTCTTTTTTAAATCTTCCACAACCTCCATCTTATACTCCGGCAGACATTCAGCAATTACCTCTTCAAATCCTGATTCTCTACCTATCTTTTCAGCAACTTCTTTTTTATCACCTGTGAGCATAACCATCTTGTGAATCCCCATCTTTTTCAGTTTGTCCGTAGTTTCAAGTGCTTCCAGCCGCATCTGGTCTTCCAGTCCGAGCCACCCAAGATATTTGCCGTCAACTGATAGATACAGGATACTGCCGGTTTCCCCCTCTATCTCTGGAATAGGTACTCCGTTTTCCACAAGCCACGTTTTCCGTCCTACAACCACGGATTTGCCGTCCACACTTCCTTTTACACCCCTGCCGCCTACCTCCTGAAAGGTTTCCGGCTCGCTTGTTTTTATTTTTGCTTCTCTGGCAAGGTCCCTGATCGCTCTAGAGACCGGATGCAGAGAGTGTTTTTCCATGCTGGCTACAAAATACAGAAACCTCTCCGGGCTGATCCCTCCTTCCGGATTTAGAGAGGTTACCTTCAGTTCCCCGGTGGTTAACGTACCTGTTTTGTCAAAAACGACAGTGTCTATCTCCGCAGCCACTTCTATTTTATTAGTCTCCTTAATCATCACGCCTGAGCGTGCTGCGGCTGAAAGTACTGCTATAATAGCGGTGGGTGTGGCGAGAATCAGTGCGCAGGGGACCCCCACTATAAGGGCTGATATGGCACGGTTTGCATCCCGCGTAAAAAACAGTATGAGGCCACTTATCATAAGGATTACAGGGATGTACCAGTGTATGTAACGCTCCATTATGGTAACAATGGGTATCTTTGTCTTTTCTGCCTGTAGAATCAGGTGTTTTACCTTGCCGAGTGTGGTCTCTTCTCCCACCCTAATTACCTTGAGAACAATCACCCCCGTGATATTTGTGGTGCCCTGGTATACCTCGTCTCCTGGTGTTTTGTCCACAGGCAGTGACTCACCAGTAATTGAAGATTGGTTGACCGTGGTGTCTCCCTTCTGTATGGTACCGTCAGCAGGAATGTTTTCTCCTGGTTTTACCCGGATTATGTCGCCAGGTTTCAGGTCTCTTACAGGGATGTCTCTTTCCGTCTCTCCTTCCAGGCGGTGTGCAATGTTCGGGGTCAGTTTCAGGAGGGACTCTATGGACTCTCTGGCACCCAGTGCTGTACGGTTTGTCAGAAGGTGCCCTAATATCAGTATAAAGGCGACCACTCCCGCTGTGTGGTAGTCACCTCTGGCAATGCAGGCAAGTACTGCAATACTGGCCAGTTCAGTCAGTGTCAGGTTTCCCGTGTAAAATCCTCTCATCGCTTCAACAACCATAGGGACACCTAAAAGTAGCGCACCTGCAAGGGCACTCAGTCCGCCTATCTGGGGTGTCTGGAGAAACATATACCTTGCTATAAAGGCATTGACAATAAAAAGTCCTCCTACCATAGCAATAATGAGCCGGTGTACTAAATGAAGTTCTTCCTGCTGGATTTCAACCAGTTCATAAGGTTTTTCCTCCATCACTTTACTCCTTCCCACTGTTTTTGTTTACCAAGAATCAC
>DYKC01000119.1 GCA_020722825.1 Vermiphilus sp. | reverse complement strand
TTTCATTTCTCTATAAAGAAGAGTCGGCATTCTTAGATAAGTTTCGCAACTGGTTATTTACCCTTCCTTCTCCTTCAATCTTCCAAGAAGCAAAAGAATTGTTGAATATTTCCAGTAAAATAATTTTAACACAGGAGGTAAATGATGACAAATCAAAAAAATGATTTGAAAGAAAAGATTATTAAAGCAGGATTAACCTTTCTTCATAGCAAAGTGACGTGGAATCTACCGAATCTCCAAAGTTTATTATTGTCAGTTGCAAGGTAAAATTACCCCACTATTGCAAAGTAAAAGTAACCCACCCCAGAAACCCTTACAGGTGTTTTTAGGAATAGTTGCAGAGTAAAAGTACTCCACCTGCAGAGGTTTCACAGGCTAAAAAATGAGTTGCAAAGTAGAAGTATACCAAGGTAAAGAAGTCTGCTATAATGGACTCCATCTGAGAAGGAATCAGACTAACAAGGAGGTTCATTATGGCGTTAGATTTTATGGAGCGAATAATGATAAGACAGTTGCGGGACAAAGGCTATAGCATAAGAAGAATAGCCAGAGAATTTGGTATAAACAGGAAGACCGTCAGGCGATATTTAAGACATCCCGATAAGGAGAATTATAGCAGGGAAAAGCCCTATATATCTAAACTGGATGACTATAAAGAATATCTCAACAGCCGTTTTAAAGACTACCCTGAGATAACTGCGGATAAACTTTATCGAGAAATAAAAGACAAGGGATTTGTGGGCAGTTATCGTGCAGTGGCATATTACGCTAAAGAACATCGTCCGGAAAAAGAGCAGCAGGCATTTGTGAGGTATGAGACAGAACCCGGAGAACAAGCACAGGTTGACTGGGCGGAATTCGGGGAGATAGATTACTACGGCAGGAAGTGTAAACTTTACTGTTTCTGTTTTGTACTGGGATATTCCAGACGACACTACATAGAGTTTACTACCCGCATGGACATCCATACCCTGATAAGATGTCATCAGCGTGCATTTGAATATTTCGGTGGAGTACCGCGGAAGATACTCTATGACAATATGAAACAGGTGGTTATCCTAAACCCCGGGGATAAAGATAAGATTCAATATAACCAGCAGTTTATAGATTTTGCTAATACTTACGGATTTATCCCTATGGCGTGCGATGTAGCCCAGGCGCACCAGAAAGGCAAGATAGAAAAGGTAGTAGGATACGTCAGGACGAGTTTTTTCTGTGGTGAGAAGTTTGACACTCTGGATGAACTGAACACAAAAGCAATATATTGGTGTAAGAATACAGCAGATACGAGAATCCACGGCACCACACATGAAAGGCCTATAGACAGATGGCCGGCTGAAAAAGAGTCTTTACAGTCTCTCCCTGACAGGAAGTACGACAACAGAAAGGTGGTCCACAGACTTGTGCAAAAAGACTGCTACCTGAACTACGAAGGTAATTGTTATTCCGTACCATGGCAGTATGTAAGAAAAACAGTTGTAGTGAAGGGTGATGAAAACCAGATACAGATATTCTATGACGACAAGTGTATAGCTACACACCGTCTGTGCAAGGAAAAAGGCAGGTATATCCGCAACCCTGAACATTACAAGGGATTGCGAATAATAAGGGACAATCGGAAAGAGAAGTACCGGCAGGAATTTGCTTCATTTGGAGATACAGGGATACGATACTTTGAAGCGGTTCTCAACTCCTCTATCAGCAACCCATATCACCATCTGAACATAGTAGCAAAACTGAAAGACATGTATCCGGTAAGCGAGATAGAAAAAGCGTTAAACGTGGCATTAAGGTTCAAGGCGTTTCAGAGTAAGACGGTAGTTAATATTGTGCGTAAACAGATTCCGCCTTACGGAATAAACAATATTGAAAAGATACTTACGGTTTCAGGATTCGTTGATAATTTCCAGCAGGTGGAAGAAAGGCCGCTGGAGTTTTATGACTGGGTAACAAAGGAGAAGACAAATGGCTAATATGCAGCTGCATCAGTTACAGGGTAACTTAGAGAGGTTGAAGATGTACCGCATGGCAGAGATACTGCCGGAATATCTTAAAGTAGCGGTAGACAGGAAACTGGCACATCAGGATTTCATTGAGGGATTAATAGAAGAGGAGATTACGTTTAAGACAGAGCGGTCAATAAAATACAAGATTAAACGGGCTAAGTTTCCCCTGATAAAAACACTGGATGGGTTTGACTTCTCATTCCAGACAACTGTATCAAAAGAAAAGTTGAATGAACTGGCAAACCTGTCGTTTATAGACAGGAAAGAGAATGTGATATTCCTGGGACCTCCAGGAGTGGGCAAAACACATCTGGCAATCTCTCTTGGCGTAAAAGCCTGTGAAAACAAGTATACTGTGATGTTCCTGACGGCAAGTGACTTAATCTCTCAGCTTACCAGCTCTCTGGCAGACAGGACGTTTCAGCAGGAATTGAAACGGTTCGCCCAGTATAAACTAATCATAGTGGATGAGATAGGATACCTGCCGATAGACCAGGTTGGAGCGAACCTGTTCTTCCAGTTTATAACAAGCAGGTATGAAAAAAGTTCCATTATTATTACATCAAATAAGTCGTTCTCAAACTGGGGTCAGATATTCGCTGATAATGTTCTGGCTACCGCAATACTGGATAGATTATTGCATCATGCTAACATTGTGAATATTAAGGGCGAGTCTTACAGGTTGAAAGACAGGAAAAAAGAACTGCTCACGCAGGAAAAATAAATGAAGGGGGTGGGTTACTTTTATCTTGCAAAAGTGGTATACTTTTAAGTTGCACTTGACATTCTTCCCTCTGCCATAGAATGCAGGCAGACTGTCGCAATGGACGAAGGGATGAGGTGTGGAAAAAACAGGAGGTAAATGATGAAACTGGGGATAGTTACATATCAGATTGCGGCTGAATGGGATGTGGACACGATAATAGAAAAGTGCAGTTCACTCGGATATGCCGGGGTTGAACTCAGAACAACCCACAGGCACGGCGTGG
>DYKC01000007.1:6704-19771 GCA_020722825.1 Vermiphilus sp. | reverse complement strand
ATATAAAAACTCAAGTCCTTGTCCCATAAGGGTTTGCGAGGCGCTTTGCGGAGGCTGGGATCTATGCTTAATCTTTCTATTTGCAGGTGATGAATTCTTTTAATTGAAACTCCTGCCTGCACAATTTAAAATTCTTACCAGGTAATGACAAGCGAAGAGATTAGTCCCTCGTTTTGTTCGGGACAAACCTCGTAGTGATAAATAAAGAGGCCATATCCTGTGTTGGAAATCTTTGTAAAACGACTCATTTAGTTTGTATTAAATTGCTGAAAGGAGAATTGATTTTGGGTGGGGATTGCTGGTATACTTTGGATGTACAGTTTGATTGTGAGCAGGAGTTTAATACCATATGGAATGGAGAAAGCAGGGAAGTGCTTATGTAGGAAGTGAGTGCGTGAAAATACGCAGTTTGAAGCTCGTGGATGAACAGGGGCAGAGCAGACGTTTCAGGGTATCCACGGTACGGGATAATTTCTCAATGTTTACCTCAGTTCCAGCCGAAGGAAGGTTATACAAATCGGATAAGGGGCATATCGGGGTTATGGTTTCAGGCAGAAATATGGGCTATGTGAAAGTAGGTAAGCATCTGGCGGTTCAGCAGAGTGTAGTTGTAGGTATAAATGCGGTGAGTAAAGAACCGCTTAAGAGGTTGTTAAAGGGTACGAATATAGAGGTCGTGGAGATAGACGGGGCGATGGTAGGGATAGAGAGATGAAGGAAAAAATAACAACGCAAGAGCTACTGGGGAAGATAACGGTGTTTGCAAAGAAAAAGAGGATTATGGTTTATCTTGTTGGCGGATACATAAGGGATACACTGCTCCGACGGAAAAGCAAGGATATTGACATTGTTATGGAAACCGATGCCCTGAGTTTTGCAAGGGAGTTTGCCAGAGAATATAGGATGCCGCCGCCTGTATTTTACGGAAGGTTCGGCACCGCAATGATTGAGATTGACGGTCTGAAGGTTGAGTTCGCAACAGCAAGGAAAGAGAGTTACCCGGAGGATTCAAGAAAACCGTCTGTTGAGAGGGCTTCAATATATGAGGACTGTCAGAGAAGGGATTTTACCATAAACACAATAGCGAAAAATCTGCTTACAGGCGAGGTGCTTGATTTTTTTGATGGCAGACAGGATATTAAAAGAAAGATAATAAGAACGCCAGTTGCACCTGACAGAACCTTTTATGATGACCCTTTAAGAATACTGCGTGGTATAAGGTTCGCCACGAGGCTAGGCTTTGAGATAGAGAAGAATACACTTGAAGGAATGAAGAAGAACGTTTCCAGGTTATCAATTGTAAGCAGGGAAAGGATTTCCGAGGAAATAATTAAGATACTTGAAGCCACAGTACCGTCAAGAGGTTTTTATCTGATGGATGAGACCGGTGTTTTGGACAGGGTTATGCCTGAGGTTGCAAGGCTGAAGGAGAGACAGGGAGAACAGCAGTGCAAGGAACTTTTGCCTCACACCTTAAAGGTTTTGGACAATGCGAGCAAGCATACAAAGGATGTTTACCTGAGAATGGCATCTCTGCTACACGATATCGGGAAACCGAGAACTTTCAGGGTTGAAAATGGCAAGGTCAGTTTCCACAGGCACGAGTTTGTCGGTGAGAGGATGGCATATAAGATGCTTAACTGGTTCAATATTCCGGACGAAAAGAAAAAGTTTATAGGAAGAATGATAAGGTTTCACCTCAGGCCGCATCTTCTGGCAAAGGAAAACCCCACTGACAATGCACTAAGAAGGTTTATAAGAGAGATGGGAAAGGATATCAGGCCACTGTTCATACTTGCCAAGTCAGACCTGACCAGTCATAATCCGGGCAGGGTGCAAAGGGCTCTTGAGAAACTGGATGTCCTGGAGGCAAGGGTGAAGGAAATCAACAGGAAGGATAAACTGACTTCATTTAAATTGTCTCTTGACGGCTATGCTATAATGGAGATACTTGGGGTACCACCCGGCAGAATTGTCGGCAAGGTAAAAGAAACCCTTGAGGGGCTGGTTATGGACGGGGTACTGAGAAATAAGAAGAGGGAACTGAGCAGGTATTTGAAAGAGCATAAAGGAGAATTTGTGGAGGAACCTTCTCATCCTGCCCCTCTAAATTTCCTCTAACCCACTTTATCAAAGGGGTGAGGGTGAAAGGAAACAGTATGAAAAAGAAAGATATTTTGTGGGCACCCTGGAGAGAAACATATATAACAAATCTGAAAAAAAATGGGTGTTTTCTGTGTGAGGCGCTCAAAGATAAAAGGAAAGGAGCGGACAGGAAAAATCACATACTCTACAGAGGAAAATACGTATTTGTAATACTTAACCTTTTTCCGTACAACAATGGACATCTTATGATTGCTCCAAACAGACACCTCAAAGATATCTGGATGTTCACTGAAAATGAGGATATGGAATTAATGCTTTTGCTGAAGGCAAGTGTAAGGATAATAAAAAGGGTAATGAAGGCACAGGCGTTTAACGTGGGGGTTAATCTTGGCGGCGTTGCAGGAGCCGGGTTGGAGGACCACATCCATTTTCATATAGTACCCAGGTGGTCAAAGGATACTAATTTTATGCCGGTAGTTGCACAGGCAAAGGTGGTATCGCAATCACTGGAAAAGACTTACAGATTGTTGAAACCTGAGTTTGACAAGATATCTCCCCCATCTTAATCTTCTCCCCGACGGGAAGAGGGAAAAAAGGCGAAGGGAACTAAATGTAAAGCTGGCATTCGGGAATATGAAAAAATGTATATAGCGGATTTTCACATACACTCAAAGTACAGCCGTGCAACGAGCAAAAATATGGTTCTTGAGGAACTGGCACGCTGGGCTGTATATAAGGGAATAAACCTTCTGGGTACAGGGGATACAACGCATTTCCTGTGGTTCCACGAATTGCGCGAAAAACTTTCCGAGACTGACCGCGAAGGTATCTACCACTATGGCGGAACTGACTTTATCCTGACTTCAGAGGTAAACAACATTTTTGATTCCCGCAGCAAGGCAAGAAGAATGCACAACATAATCTTTATTTCCTCCATTGAAAAGGCAGAGAAACTCAACCGCATACTTGAGCGCTACGGAGACATAAACGCTGACGGCAGACCCACACTGCAGATGGAAGCAAAAGAACTTGTAAAGGTGGTCAAGGAGGTTGACGAAAAAGGGTTTGTTGTTCCCGCACATATCTGGACCCCATATTTTTCTCTTTTTGGCTCCAATTCCGGATTTGACAGCATCCAGGAATGTTTTGAAGACCTGACTCCAGACATATTTGCACTTGAAACTGGATTGAGTAGTGACCCGGAGATGAACTGGATGGTATCCTCTCTGGACAGGTTTTCGCTTATCTCCAATTCAGATGCCCACTCGCCGCAAAAAATAGGCAGAGAGGTTAACATTTTCAGCAAGAGGTTTGATTTCCCTTCACTGCGAAACATCCTGAAAAACAAGGATAGGGAAAATTTTCTTATGACGGTTGAATATTTCCCTGAGGAAGGCAAATATCATTTTGATGGCCACAGGAACTGCAATGTGTGTATGTCTCCTCAAGAAACAATTGAAAATAACAGTATCTGCCCGGTATGTGGAAGGAAGGTCACGGTAGGCGTTATGAACCGTGTTTACCAGTTGTCAGATAGAAGTTTTGGCAGTAAGCCTGATAGGTTTATTCCCTTCAAAAAGATGGTGCCGCTTGACCAGATAATTGGTAGTATAATGAAAAAACCTGTAGAGACAGCAACAGTAAGGAAAAAATATATTGAAGTTCTTAATAAACTTGGTACGGAATTCTCCATTCTACTTGAAATTCCTGAAAACGATATGCGGGGGAAAATAGACGACAGTATAATTGAAGCGATACATATGGTAAGAGAAGGAGGTGTAAACATTGAACCGGGTTATGATGGAGAATTCGGTAAGGTTGAAATCCCGATTGGAAATACTACATTTGCAAACGAGCAGACCCTTTTTTAGTTTTTTCTATAACAGATTTATATTCCGCAAAAACTCCATACTTTTCAAGATTCTTTCCGTATGTCTTATACCCTTTTCAATTATTTATATGCTGGTAGTGGTCGTCAAAAGAGCGTTTGCAGTCCCCAAAAAATTCAGGTTTACCGTAATAAGCATAGGAAATATTACCGCTGGGGGCACAGGAAAAACTCCTTTGGTTATGGAGGTAGCAAGAAGACTGATTTCTAACGGAAAAAATGTGGCTATTGCCTCATCAGGTCTCGGAAGCAAAAGATTAGATGAGATTTCTATGATGCACAGAAATCTTCCAACGGTTACATTAGTAGGCAAAAGCGAAAAGGAACTTGAGACTCTTGAGAAAATTTCAGATATCGTTATCCTGGATGATGGGTTCCACTGCCACCGCATAAAGAAGGATATTAACCTTCTTGTTCTTGATGCCTCAAACCCTTTTGACAACAACCTCTTAATACCTTCAGGGCTTCTGCGGGAACCCAGAAGATTCATAAAAGAGGCAGACGCTCTTATACTGACGCACACATACATGGTTAATCCTGCGGATGTGGAAAAGTTACACAGATATCTTACCAGATTCAATAAACCTGTATTTGTTATGGACTACGAAATAGGGTGCCTCAAAAATGTGCATGGAGAAATAGCCCCTGAAACAATCTGCAACACGAGGATTGTTGCCTTTGCCGGCATTGGTAATCCTTTGAATTTCTTCCATATTCTTTTAAAGTTGTCCCCGGGAAAAATTTATGGTATTATATATCCTGACCATTTCTGGTACAGGGAGAAGGACATAAACGAGTTATGTTATGTCTATCTCACAAAAAAACCTGACTATATAATTACCACGGAAAAGGATTATGTTAAACTGGAAGGTAGATATCAGTCCGAACAACTTCCTCTATTTTATATGGAAATAAAACCTGTTCTCAAAAGTTCCACTGGCGCTGAAAAAAGTTTTGACACACTGTTATTATCAATGTTAAAATAACTGACCCGGTTGGAGCATAAGTAATATCAGGCGCGGATCCTGAAAGGAGGACATAATGGCTTTCGCCTCTACAAGATTCATTAATGAAAAGGTCCTGGAATTGCAAAAAGAAATAGGCAGCAACGCAAAAACTATGATAGCAACATCAGGAGGAGTTGATAGTATGACCTGTGTAATGCTTGCAAGGAGAGCGCTCGACAAAAAAAATATTACTGTTCTGTATCTTAACGATGGGCTTATGCGGGAAGGTGAAGGCGAGGAAATAAAGAGGTTTTTAAAGACCGTAGGAATAGAACTGCAGATTTGGGATGTAAAGGATGCCTTTTTTGAAGGATTGAAAGGTAAGTTTGACCCTGAAGAAAAAAGAGTGGCCTTTAGGGAAGTTTTTTACAAAACTCTTGGGCAGGCTGTTAAAAGTTACTCTGTGGACTTTCTCATACAGGGAACAATCGCTGCAGATATTGCGGAGACACAGAAAGGCATAAAAACCCAGCACAACGTACTTTCACAGATAGGAATCAACCCTGCATACTTCGGGCTGAAGATAGTGGAACCCTTAAGAGAACTCTATAAACACCAGGTAAGAGAGGTTGCAAAGAAACTCGGACTACCCAGGAAATTTGCCGAAAGGAAACCGTTTCCCGGTCCTGGACTGGCAACAAGAATAATCGGCGAGGTTGTCCCTGAACGGGTTGAAAAAGTGCGTAAGGCAACCCAAATAGTAGAGTCTATACTCACCAGTCCTGGTACATTCCAGGTAATGGCGGTGCTTCTGTCGGACAAGGCAACTGGTATGATAAACGGAAAAAGAATGTATGGAGATATTATTGTAGTGCGTTCTGTTGAATCAAAGGATGCTCTTACAGCCAGCCCCTCTAAGATTCCATGGGCAAAACTGTACAAGGTGCGCGATAAAATTCTTGCTGAGGTTCCAGGGGTAGTTAAAGTTCTCTATGACATAACGCCCAAGCCACCAAGCACAATTGAGTATGTGTAACTCTGAATAAGAGGTTAGTAAACCCAACGTTCGCTCCCCTCAAGGGAGAGGGAGAGTTGGGTGAATATCTATAAATCTGTGGCACAGTGTGCTACCATTACAAGTATGATAAAAGAGGATTGTGGTATTTTTGGACTGTATAATGCGGGAAAGTTGTCAGCGGCAAAAAATTCAAATAAAAGCAGAAGCACCAGAACCCTGGAAAAAGAAATGAAAGGGAAAATAGTTCTTGAAACAGGAGAAATTTTTGCAGGTGAGTTTGTCTGCAACGCTGATAAGAAAGAAGATGGATATATGGGCATGTATCATTTCCGATAACGCAGGGATAGACAGAGCATTAACAGAAATATGGAATTTCAAGAACCGGGCAACAAAGATATATCCTATTTAAGACAAAAGCAAGAAGGCTACAATGTTTTGCTGGTAAACAGCAACCCCGCAACAATTATGACCGGCCCTGAGATAGCTGATATAATATATCTTGAACCTCCGACAGTAAAACTGCTTGCTAAGATATAAGATAATAGAAAAAGAACGTCCTGATGCTCTACTGCCAACTCTCAGCGGGCAAACAGGACTTAACCTGGCAACATTTCTGGCAAAAGAGGGTTTCCTTGATAAATACGGCGTGGAGGTAATCGGCGCAGACATCAATACATCGCAAGGGCTGAAGACAGGGAACTCTTCAAAAAGACAAGGCTGGAGATAGAAATAGGGGTGCCTGAAAGTGCACTCGCCTATAACCTGAAGGATGGAATGGAAATCGGCAGAAGGTTTGGTTTCCCCTTGATACTGCGTCCGGGTTATACCCTGGGAGGTAGCGGCAACAGCATAGTCGTTGCTCCCTCGCAGACATTAAGTCCAAGTGAATATGAACACCTTGTTGACCTTTCAAAAAGAGTTATCAGAAAAATCAGCGTTATAGGGGGAGCTAATATTCAGTTTGCCGTAAATCCGGAAAATGGTGATGTGGTCATCATAGAGGTTAACCCAAGAGTTTCAAGAAGTTCTACACTTGTCTCAAATGCAATAGGTTTTCCTATAGGTAGGATAGCCGCAAAACTTGCCGTTGGATTAACGCTTGAAGAGGTCAAAAACCAGACTACCGGTAGGACAACCTGTTTTGCGGAACCTTCTGTGGACTACTGCGTTTTCAAGATTCCGATCTTCACCTTTGAAAAATTCCCCGCTGCCGACAGGACAATAAACACATCTATGAAAGCAGTGGGAAAGACAATGTACATCTGTAGAAACTTCAGAGAGGCACTGCAGAAGGGTATACGTTCTCTGGAAATCGGTAGGTATGGACTGGATTGTGACGGTAAAGATATCTGGGATATTAACCACCAGTTTACCGAGGAGGAGAAAGAGGTTATAAGCAAGAAGAAATCTATACCCGATGATGAACGTCTGTTTTATCTTAGATATGGAATACTGGCAGGCTTTGACCTTGAAAAGATTTATAATCTTTCAAGGATTGATAAGTGGTTTCTTAACAATCTTAAAGGGATAGTTGATATGGAAAAAGAACTCTGCAAGTACAGTATTGACACACTGTCTGTTGAGGTCCTTGAAAAATCCAAAAAATATTGTTTTTCAGAGAGGCAGATATCTTTTATGCTGAAGACGAGCGAAAAAGATGTCAGGACAAAAAGGAACAAGGAAGGGTTGTCCGCTGTATTCAAACCTGTTGATAGTGTTGCCGGAGAATATCCTGCTGAAAAGCCCTATTACTATTCCACATTGGAAAAATACGATACCCCAACTTCTTCTGCACAGAAAAAACGGGTGGTCATCCTTGGAGGAGGTCCCAATAGGATAGGACAGGGGATAGAGTTTGACTACTGTTGTGTCCATGCCTCATTTTCTCTCAGAGAGGAGGGGTACGAAAGTATTATGGTTAACTGCAACCCTGAAACCGTAAGTACCGATTATGACACCTCCGACAGACTCTACTTTGAACCCATAACAATTGAAGACGTCCTCAATATCATTAAGAGGGAAAAACCAGAGGGTGTTATCCTGCAGTTTGGAGGTCAGACACCTTTAAATCTTGCCATTCCTCTGCAAAAAGAAGGTGTTAACATACTTGGTACCAGCCCTGAAGCGATTGATGCCGCAGAGGACAGGGAACAGTTCAGACAGTTGCTTGAAAAACTCTCCCTCAGACAGACTCCTAACGCAACGGCAACATCTTTTAAACAGGCCGAGGTTATAGCAGAGAGAATCGGCTATCCGGTTCTTGTAAGACCTTCCTACGTCCTGGGAGGCAGGGCGATGGAGATAGTATATGACAGGGACTCCCTTGAATCCTTTATGCAGAAAGCCATTGATGTTTCTTCCGAAAGGCCTGTTTTGATAGACAAGTTTCTTGAAGATGCCATAGAGGTTGATGTAGATGCAATCTGTGACGGAAAACTCTGTGTTATCGGAGGCATTATGGAGCACATAGAGGAGGCAGGGGTCCATTCAGGAGACAGCGCAATGGTACTTCCGCCGTACAGCCTGAAAAAGAAAATTATAAAAGAGATAGAAGACGCAACAAAAAAACTCGCTCTTGAACTGAACATCAGAGGACTAATAAACATCCAGTATGCGGTCAAAAATGATGACCTCTACATTCTTGAAGTCAATCCGCGTGCATCAAGGACAATACCTTTCGTAAGCAAGTCCATCGGGGTACCTCTGGCAAAACTGGCAACAAAGATAATGATGGGCAAAACCCTTGAAGAACTATCGTTCACAAAAGAGGTAAAGATTAATTATTTTGCGGTGAAAGAGTCAGTCTTTCCGTTCAATAGGTTTCCCGGTGTTGACGCTATTTTAGGACCTGAAATGCGTTCAACAGGCGAGGTTATCGGAATGGACAAAACCTTTGAAATGGCATACGCAAAGAGCCAGTTGGCAGCAGGCCAGAAACTTCCACTCTCCGGCACGGTATTCATAAGTGTGAAAGATAAGGACAAACCAGCGGTTGTTCCCATAGTAAAGGGATTTCAGTCGCTCGGGTTTGAGATTCTTGCAAGTTCAGGAACAGGAACTTTCCTCTCAGAAAAGGGGGTGGCGGTTAAAATAATCCCCAAGGTTTATGAGGGAGAACGTCCCAACGTCGTGGACTATATGAAGAACAATCAGATTTCCCTCATTATCAATACCCCTTCCGGCAAAAAACCCAAAAAGGACATCGTATCTATAAGAGGCATTGCTGTCAGCAGGAACATTCCTCTTATAACAACAATCCCCGGAGCAAAGGCGACACTTGTGGCGATAAAGAAACTGAAAGAGGATGCCATAAATGTCAAGAGTCTCCAGGAATACCATAAACAACTCTGAAACGATATTAATGGATACACATTGAGAAACACTGATATACATAGATATATATAGAAAATTATGGACTTTGACGAATTGGATGTTTATAAATTGGCAATAGAGCTATCGGAATGGATATATGATATAACCAAGTCTTTTCATGAAGATGAAAAATATGTCATCAAAAGCAGAAGTAAAACACTTCATTATTTTCAGCAGGAAACTTAACTATATATATCGCAGACGAAGTCTGCTTATACCAGGGACGAAGTCCCGTATAATGGGAACGTACGTTCCCATATAACAACAGTAACCAATGACAGGAATAATTAACTACGGAGCAGGAAATATTCACAGTGTACAATCAGCAGTAAATTTCTGCGGTGAAAAATCATTTGTCATCCAGAACCCTGATGACCTCAAAAAAGCGGACCGTCTCATACTGCCGGGAGTCGGGTCTTTTGCCGACGGGATGAAAAACCTTCGTGTATCGCGTATGATTGAACCACTCCTTGAAATGATAAAAAATGGAAAGCCCTTTCTCGGTATCTGCCTTGGCCTGCAGTTGTTGTTTTCTCACAGTGAGGAAGGCGATTGCGAGGGACTGGGACTGATAAAGGGGAATGTAAAAAGATTCAGTTTTGAGGATACCTCATTAAGAATTCCTCATATGGGATGGAACTGTATAAGGATTACCGACCATACTGAGCCGTTGTTTAACGGTATAAGCGACAACCAGTACTTTTATTTTGCGCATTCATACTATCCTGAGCCCAGTGACTCATCAGTTACAGTCGGTACGACACTTTACGGAACAGAGTTTCCATCTGCGATAAAAAAGGAAAACCTCGTGGGTGTGCAGTTTCACCCGGAAAAAAGTGGGGAATATGGTATCAGATTTGTAAAAAACTTCCTGGAGGGAAAATGGTTGCGATAAGAATTATTCCTTGTCTTGATGTGAAAGACGGCAGGGTGGTGAAAGGTGTACATTTTGAAAATATAGTGGAGGCAGGCGACCCTGTTGAGCATGCAGATTTTTACAGCAGGGAAAATGCGGACGAACTGGTATTCCTTGACATAAGCGCCACCATTGAGGGAAGAAAAACTATGGTTGATGTGGTGAAAAAGGTCTCAGAGGTTGTTTTTATTCCAATGACTGTGGGCGGAGGGATAAAAAGTTTGCAGGATATAGAGGACATTCTGAAAGCCGGTGCCGACAAGATTTCCATCAATACCTCTGCCGTTAAAACTCCTGATTTAATCAAAGAGGGCTCTAAAAAATTTGGCAGTCAGTGCATCGTTGTTGCCATTGATGCCAAGAAAACAGCAGAGAATCAATGGGAGGTATACATAGAAAGCGGAAAAACTCCCACGGGTATTGACGCAGTGGAATGGGCAAAAAAGGTTGAAGGGTTGGGTGCGGGAGAGATACTTCTTACCAGCATAGATATGGACGGCACTCAGAAAGGATATGATGTTCCGCTCACCAGGAAGGTTTCTGACAGTGTGCGTCTGCCCGTCATTGCATCCGGAGGGGCAGGTACCCTTGAACACCTTTCTGAGGTGATTAAGGAAGGACGGGCAAGTGCGGTACTTCTTGCATCACTCCTGCACTTCAGGAAGTATACGATTGCACAGATAAAGGACTATATTAAAAAGGTAGGTATAGAGGTCCGGTGACGCTGAGCAGAATTATCAAGACAGAAGAGTATGGTGCAAAAAGTAAGAACTGACCCACGAATTCTGGTGCTGGATGACGGGATAAAGGGTAATTTCAACCAGGCATACGGGATTGCAGATTCCTTCCCCGAAGCGGATATCAAAACTTTGAGAGTTCAATTGAGGGGGCCCTCTTACCGTCTGCCCGGGAGAAAAGGAACCTATCCGGTGGTCTCTAAACTCCTTGCCCTTTTATGCTGTCTGAGACTATGGAAACCTGGTAAAATGCTGTTAGAATTGTCTCTTGTTCCAGTGGTACACCGGATGAAACCAGAAACAGTAATTCCCCCCTTTGAAAAAGGGGGGCGGGGGGGATTTGACCTCATCATCTCTGCCGGCTCTGTTCTTGCACCGGTAAATCTACTCCTTGCAAAAGAGACAGGAGCAAAATCTGTTAATGTTATGGTTCCTTCTATGCTGCCGCTGTATCTTTTTGACTATTCTGTAATTCCGTACCACGACTACATAAGACTTAAGAGAAGAGACAAAATCAAAAACCTGATTGTTACACTGGGTGCTCCCAACTGCATAACCGATGAAACCCTGAAGGCAGAAAAGGAAAGGCTGAAAACCTTCATCAGGATACCAGATGGCAAAAAATCCCTCGGAGTTATCATTGGAGGCAACGACCAGAACTACAGCATATCAGTCAGGTACATTAAAACCCTTATTGACGCACTGAAGATACTTGAAGACAGATATATCTTTCTTTTTACAACCTCGCGCAGAACCCCTGAAAAATCTGTGCTTTTCCTTCAGAACGAACTTAAAAAAACCTTGAAAAATGTAGTATACTCTGAGTTTCCGGGTTATTCCACATCTTCAAATTATCCCGGAATGCTTGCACTCTGCGACTATATACTTGTTACCGAAGACAGCATCAATATGATTTCCGAAGTAGTTAGCGTGGGTGTCCCCGTAGTAATACTGGGTGTTGAAAGGAAAACATCAAGGAAATTACTTTTTGACTATACTATTGAAAAATTTGTAGAAAAGGGTTATGCTGAATACCTGTCAATAAATCATCTGGACAAAATTCCAGAAAAGCTGGAAACGATAAAAAATATCCCCTTCAAAAAACTTAACGAGGCGGAGGAATGTGCCCGAAAAATATTAAAGACCTTAAAGTAAGAAAGATTCTTATCATAGGGTTGAGTTGTCTCGGTGACAACCTTTTGCTAACCCCATCTATTGCAAAAATACGCAATGCATTTAAAGATGCAGAGATAGACATAATCGTGGGACCGCGGGCAGCTGAGTTTGCACAGAACAACCCCTGGTTTAACAGGTGCATCATTTTTGACAAGCATAAAAACATCTTCAGATTCATAGGCAGGGTAAATCAAAACAGGTATGACCTTATTGTTGACTTCAGGAACAGTCTTCTACCCTTTTTTCTGCGGGGTAAATATAAACTTTCCTTTTATAAACAGGAACTGCTCTCCGAGAAAAACTTCACACACGAGTCCAAACGCATTCTGAATTTTCTTGAACCTTATTTTGGAAAAGAGAATGACATACATCTTTTCTTCCCGGTGAGCAAAAAAGAGAGGGATGCGATAGATGAACGTCTGCGGATGCTCGGCATCAAAAACTCTGATATCCGTGTAGTTTTGAATCCCGGAGCAGGGGGCACGGAAAAGAGATGGGCAAAAGAAAACTTTATAGAACTGGCAAAAGAACTTCTTAAAACCTATGTGGATATCAAAATATTCCTTACCGGCACAGATGAACAGAGGCAACTTTGCACCCAGGTAGAAGAGGGTATCAACAGTAAAAATGTTTACAATCTTGCAGGTAAGACAACACTGCAGGAACTTGCGGCGCTTCTTGAAAAAACCGATTTGATAATTACAAACGACTCAGGTACCATGCATATGGCGAGTGCGGTAAAATGTCCTGTTGTTGCCATTTTTGGCCCCTCAAATCCCTACAGATATGGACCCATAGGAACGAGAAACATCGTTGTTCACAGTAACCTTGACTGTTTCCCCTGCAAAAAAGAGAAATGGTGCAGAAAAGACTTTTTATGCCTGAAAAAGATATCGGTGGAACAGGT
>DYKC01000007.1:0-6604 GCA_020722825.1 Vermiphilus sp. | reverse complement strand
AACATTCTTCTGGATATATTTCTTCCTGACCCTGTTTTCGGTGAAAAATCACTCTCTGCTCTTGAAAACGCCTTTGATAAGGGTGCTCTTGTCATCTGCAATATTGTCTATGCTGAACTTGTTTCCCAATTTAACGACAAAGATATACTGGATTCAACCCTGAAGAAGATGAACATAAGTATACTTCCCCTCACTAATGAATCCTGTTTTCTTGCAGGGGCAAACTGGCGTGCTTACAGAAAGCGTCAAAAAGACAGAACAAGAATTATTACCGATTTCCTGATAGGTGCCTTCGCATGCACTCAGGCAGACCGTTTTCTCACCAGAGACAGGGACTTCTACCGTAGATATTTTTCTGATATACAACTGCTATGAAGATACTGCGTGTACTGCCATCAATGGACTTCGGCGGCATAGAGAGGGGAGTCTATGATTTTTCCCTGAAGGCATTGGAACTCGGACATAACGTGGTTGTTGCCTGCGGAAACGGAAGGTTCGTACCATCTCTCATTGAAAAAGGTATCAGATGGCATAACGTTCCTATGGACAGCAAAACACTACCTATTTTTTTGAAATCCTACCGCCGACTGAAAAAAATAATAAAAGAGGAAAAACCTGATATAGTCCACGTGCAAAGTCGTTTCCCCTGCTGGATTGCTTATTGCGTTATGAAGTCTTTTCCGGACATCCCGTGGGTCACCAGCATCCATAGTTTCCATACCCTCAGGTGGTACAGTCAGTCTGTGGGAAAAGGCAAACTGGTGATAACGGTAAGTAACGTCCTAAAAAAATATGCCGCAGAATATCTCGGGATTGAGGAAGAAAAAATACGTGTCGTCTATAACGGTATAGACGAAGGTTTTCTTAAGGTTGCCAGAACTTCATCACCTGATTTCACCGTAGGTATGATTGCCCGTTTTACTGCAGGGAAGGGTCACCTTTTTTTCCTTGAAGCGGTGAAGAAACTCTCTGACGAGGGTATAAAAATTAGAGCGCTTATCGTTGGAAGCGGAAGCAGGTCTTACAGGTCAAAACTGGAAAAGTGGATAATAGAAAACAGAATGACTGAATCTGTTGAAATTGTCAGCATGGACGCCAGAAAAGCACTCGGGAATATAGATGTTCTGATTGTTCCATCTCTTGAGCCTGAAGGATTCGGAAGGACGGTCGTTGAGGGACAAATGTCAAAAACGCCCGTTATAGCAACAAACATAGGGGCAATACCTGAACTGATAGATGATGGAAAGACAGGTTTTCTCGTTGAACCGGGCAATGTAGAGCAACTGGCACACAAAATTAAATTTATTCTTGAAAATCCAGGTATTAAGACAGACATTATAAACGTCGCTTATGAAAACGCCCTTAAAAACTTTACGGTTGCAAGTATGATAGAAAAAACTCTGAGCGTTTATAAAGAATTGCTAAAATGAAAATTCTAATAATCAAAACAGGTGCGTTCGGCGATATGATTCTTTCTTCCGCTTTTTTTCAAACAGTAAAAGTAAATTTTCCGGAAGATGATGTTTATCTTTTAACGCAGGAGGTTTACAGAGAAACTGTTGAATATTCTCCTTTATTCAAAAAAATATTTTATCTGCCGGCAGGGTATAAATTTTTCAATTTTCTGCATGTGATTAGAGGATTGAGGAATTTAAAACTTGATATTATTTTTGATGCACAGGGAAACTTAAAAACAAATTTTTACTGTTTTTTGGCCGGCGGGGAAAAAAGGTACGGAACGTATAGAAAAAAAATCGGCAGGCTTTTCTTGACAAAAGGGGTAAGGAAGAGAAAAAAGAAAAAAAATGCCGTTGATAAACCCCGCCCTTCAATTCTTGAATTTGTCGGAGTTAAACAATATATAAAGGACTTAAAACTTTGGATACCCGAGCAGAAAAGAAAAAACTTTAATGAATTTATAAAAAATTATAATCTTGATAAAGAGAAAAGATGGATAACCATCCATCCCCTGTCGGCAAAAGAATGGCCTTCAAAAAGATGGGGAAAGGGAAAGTTTGCAGAACTTGCAGATAAACTTATAGAAGATGGATATGAGGTAATTTTGGTTGGTTCCGGAGATTCAGTATATACAGACGAAATAGTTGCAAGAATGCGAAATAAACCTAAAAACCTTGTAAATAAAACTGACTTTTACAACCTATCTTTAATACTTGAAAAATCTTTGGTCTTAGTAACGGGGGATTCAGGACCTCTGCATGTTGGCGCGGCAGCAGGGACAAAGGTTATTGGAATTTTCGGACCGACCAACCCACTTCTCCACTGTCCTGCAGGCGTACATTATATTTATAAGAAAGTTGATTGCAGCCCCTGTTATAAAAAAAGATGCAGTGATATGAGGTGTATGAAGAAAATAACGGTTGAAGATGTTTACCGAAAAATAAAGGAAATAGAGAAATGAAGATAAACATATTAAGTTCCATTGATAAAAGGCCGTCAGGGCCAAACAAACAACTGCTGGAATATGGAAACTATTTGTATTCAAAGGGCCATAACGTTTCGGTCATAAAGCCGCTCAGGAGGAGAAAAGCAAAAAACAGGAAACAGGCATTTGAACTAAAGATGGGTGAGATTGCTCACCTTATTTCGGGAAGGAGAATCAGATATGTCAAAAAATTGCCGTGGATAGATGTCAAATGTCCCGTTATGGTTATACCGTCAATCAATGAGAGATACCTTTCACCGTCAGACATAACGTTTTTTTCAATGGAGTATTTCCTACCACTTATTGAAAAGTTGTCTGCAGAATACGGTAAAAAAGTGATGAGAGTATGTAACATATTTTTTGCCGAAAAGGTCAGAACTCTTCCTTACAATATATACCTCGTTGCAATTTCCTCGCTTGTTAAACAGTTGCTTGAAGAACGACTAAAAAGAGATATATTCCTTTTGTTAAACGGAGTGAACACGAAGATTTTCAGCAATCCTGCACAAAAGGAAACCCCGCAGACAATAGGAATGCTTTTTTATAACAAAAAACCACCTCATAAGGGAATGGAAGACGGCTTCTGGGTTATGGAAGAATTACACAGAAGATACCCCTCTTTGAGATTTCAGGTCGCTGGGGAATGGAAAGAAAAACATATCCCTTCTTTTGTGCAATTTATAAATGGGACATACATTAAAAACCTCAGTAATTTCTATAGAACCACAGATATCCTGATTTTTCCAAGTAAGAGAGATGCCTGTCCAAATCCGCCAATGGAAGCGATGGCATCAAGATGCGCCGTGGTTACAACAGATGTAGGAGGAATCTCCGATTATGCAGTAAAAGGAAAGACTGCTATAGTCGTTCAGCCAGGGGACAGAGGAGAACTGCTTAAAGGTGTTATTACACTGCTTGAAAATAACGTATACTTCAGGGAGGTGTCAGAAGAAGGGTACAAAAAAATCCAGGAGTTTAGTGTGGAAAGACAGGGAGAAAAATTAGAAAAATATTTTTCGGGTCTTGTTAAACAATAATTTCTTTAAATCTTAAGGTATTGCTTTTGATTATTCTCATTAACTCGGTAAGGTCTTTGTATCTATTTGCTGATTCATTAGCCCAGTGTATTACAATAGGCAGTATAATCTCCCTCCGAATAGGAGTATCTTTTAAAAACTTTTTTAGAAAGGCAATACTACCTGATGGCCTGTAATAAGGGACATAAACAGCCCCCTTAAAGAATGATGGGGACAACTTGTATCCAATATTCTTGGCAGAATCGGGTCCACCTGTGATAATTTTAAAATACCTTGAAAGTACTTTGTAAGAAGTCATATCAATCTCGTCAAACGGTGGAATAAATGCAATAGGTTTTATATCAAATCTACTAAATATCTCCAGCCCTTTTTCTATCTTCTCCGTCACCTCTTTCTCTCTCAGTCCCGTAAACTCACTGTTCTTTTTTGTGTTGTTTGTCTGGTGGGAAAATCCGTGCATTGCAATCTCTATTAAAGGGTGTTTTATAATTTCTGCTTCCCGAAAATCTATTTTTTTGAAGTCAGTATTGAAAGGATTATGCCTGTCAAGAGAAAGACAGGGTGTTACTCCAAGCAGATAAGGGATATCAAACTCCTCCATAACCTGATGAAACCTTTTAAAATCTTCAAGTGTTCTTTCCCAGTGAGGAAAGTCATCTATTCGTATCAAGAATGAAGGATGCCCTTCTTTTTCTTTTATCCCCTTAAATTCACAGAATCTGTCTCGCACAGCAAAGACATAACTTATGTGGTGTTTCAACTGTAAGGTTTTATATTTCTTCAGGTTATACAAAAACCGCCATCTGGAAAAACACGGGATAAAATTGAGCGAGAAATGAAACGTCTTCAAAAATTCCTTAATCTCAGAGTCGCTTTTGTACAATCCCCTCAGAACATATTTTAAGGTGTGAATTTTTTCTTTTGACTGTATAAACATTATTTACACAGGTCTCCCGTATGGTAAAATTTACCACAATACGCCAAACTATACAAAATGGGTTTGATAAGGGGCATTTCTCTGAGAAAAATGACATTTGAGAAAATACCTGTCACATTAAAGAAAACCTGCCTTTGCTGAAAATATTGCCACAGTCAAGGTTATAAACTATAATAATGAAGGTAAATTTAACACTTCCCTGACAGATAAATAAAATACTGGAGCAATAAAAAATGCCTGAAATTTCGGTGGTTATACCGCTATACAACAAAGCCGGCTATGTAAAAAGAGCCGTCAATTCCATACTGTGTCAAACCTTTCAAAACTTTGAGATTATGGTTGTTAATGATGGTTCAACAGATGGTAGTGAAAAGGTGGTTGAGGAATATAAAGATAGTAGAATAAAACTTCTACACAGGGATAATCCATCTCCGGGAGGACATGCAGCAAGGAATACAGGTATAAGAAATGCCACATCTGATTTTGTTACCTTCCTTGATGCGGATGATGAGTGGAAACCGGAATTCCTTGAGACAGTTTTGAGGTTAAAGGAGAAATATCCTTCTGCCGGTGCATATGCTACTGCATATAAAGAGAAGAAAATGGACGGCAGTATAAAGGTTCCCAGGTTCTGGTTTGTCCCTGAAGAAGGTATCATTCCTGACTATTTCAGGTCTTCTTTATACGGTGCTTCTCCCATATGTACAGGAGCGGTGGCCGTTCCGAGATATGTATTTGAGACGGTTGGATTTTTCCCTGAAGGTGTGAGGCGAGGAGGAGACCTTGATATGTGGGCAAGAATTGCCTTGAAATATCCCATAGCATTCAGCCGGTATGTCGGTGCCACATATTACAAGGATGTCCCGGGCTCCGTGATAAAAACCAATGTAATGCTTGAAGGATATCGCATAGTGAACACACTTGAGGAATTTTTAAAAAACAACCGGGATATTCCTGCTGAGAGAAAAAGATATATAGCGGAATACGCCAACAAATTCAGGCTGAGTTCTGCCGCACACTGCATAAAAGCAGGCAAAATGGAACAGGCAAGGGCACACCTCAAAAAATGCCGCACAAGAAGATTTTTCATCAGAAAGTTATGGCTCCAATTACATTGTCTACTTAAGAGCAGAGAATGAAAATAGCGTTTGATTGTGACCTTATTGCTTCGGAATTTAAAACTGGCCTGCACTGGTATGCGTATAATCTAATACGCAGTATAGCAAAGATTGACGGCGAAAATTCATATATCCTTTATTACTTCACCTCAAAAAACAGCAAAAAAGAAATTGAAGGTTTAAGAGTTCACCTTCCGGAACAGAAGAATTTTAAGACAAAAGCCATAAGACTGCCCAGAGGAATAATAGGCAAATACTGTGAAAAAATTCTGCCTATAAAGTTGTTTACCGGCAGAACCGATATTATACATCTGCCCGATATGGGAATTGTTGTGACTGACAAAGCAAAGGTTGTCGTAACCATTCATGACCTCATTTATTTGATACCCGAATCCAGCGATTGGTTTTCCAATAAGAAACTTAGAAGAGTTTCCAAAAAGTTAAAGGCATCTATATCCAGAGCTGACAGAATAATAACGGTTTCAGAATATAGTAAAAAAGATATTCTGAAATATTTTTCTGTCAACCCCTGTAAAATTAGCGTAACACACCTGGGAGTGGATACCTTTTTTTTCCATCCTTGCGAAGACAAGGAAAAAAGAAAAAACACACCTGCAAAATACGGTATTTCAAAAAGATATCTTCTTTTTACGGGCGCAATTTACCCGCGCAAAAACCTTATCCGGTTGGTTTTAGCGTTTGAAAAAGCAAAGAGGAGATTTAGAGAATATCAACTTGTAATCGCAGGCCGTCCAAAAGGACCATTGGACGGTAGGTTTTTTGATGCATTGGAAAAACTGCCAGCAGGCATTAGGGATGATGTCATACTGACTGGGTATGTAAATCGGGAAGATCTCCCCTATCTTTACAGCGGAGCAGACCTTTATGTATACCCGTCTCTTTACGAGGGATTTGGACTGCCCATACTGGAGGCGATGGCATGCAATTGTCCCGTTATTACCTCAAACATTACTTCTATGCCGGAGGTGGCAGGAAATGCCGCTGTTCTTGTTGACCCGTACAGCGTTGAAGAAATCGCATCCGCGATTGAAAAAGTCCTTTCAGACGA
>DYKC01000118.1 GCA_020722825.1 Vermiphilus sp. | reverse complement strand
CACACACTTTTGTTAAGTCTTCCGCAATCCCTTCTGACCTTCCTTATGGAGGTCAGGCAGGGAAAAAAATAAAACAATTCAAACTAACTACCTGCCCAGTTTTTTGCGGAGAGATTCTGCCAGTGCAGGGGGTAGTTGTTCCAGTGCACTGCCAGCCACAGAGTTTGCCAGGGACTCAAAGTCAGGGAACATTTCCAGAAATCTCTTGTCTTTTTCACACATTCTCTGATAGATGAGTCTTGCCATAGACTGCAGACCGGCGTAACGGCTTTCTTCTCCTGCAGCCAGATACCAGAATGACTGGTAGAGAGTACCATAAATAAGGCTGCTTATCTTCTGCACACTTCCCCCTTTTAGGGTTTCAATGAATTCCTTTGAAATGAAACTGTTGAATGAGAGATCTGCTTCACCTGGATATTCTTCTCTCAAATAACGGTAGTACTGTCTGGCAGTGGACAGGTCATTGATGGTGTACGCGAGAAGGATTACCTTTTTTAGAAAATCTCTATGCGAAGACTGTATTCCTGCGGACTGATTTTCAGGTGTTTGTTCCAGTATCTCTTTGTAGTAGTTGTTCAGAATGTCTGCTATTCTCATGTCAGGCATGACCAGCATTATCTCATCTTGCCCCACCTTACGGAAGTTTACCTTTCCCCATTCCAGGAGGTGGTTCAAAGCAAAATAGACGCCGCGTTCGTAGTCTATCTGCTGCATATCTGTTTCCTTTTTACCCTTCTCAATCCAGTACAGTGCCTGTGTGGCTACGGCCTTCCAGTCAAGTGGACCGTATTTCCTCTCTATCTCCAGCATTGTTTCAGGTTCCATCTTCAGTTGTTCTCTGAGAATCCTGCTCCTTGCGTAGAGTTCTATCTGTTTAAAACCTGGATTTCCTTTATATCTTTTCAAATCTTTCGGTTGTGAGTTAAAACCGTACTTCCAGATACTACTATCTGTCAGTTCTATTCCGTTTTTTTGAAAGGCATTCAGGATATCGCTGGTCTGAGGGTTTTTCTCCAGTTCTGAAAGCGAAGGTGCTTTTGTCAGTTCTTCCGGATTGAATCTGCCCATTGCATCACGCATAATAATTGCCCAGGCATTTTTGTAGTAGGCATGTGCCTGGTCAATGGAACCGGAGACCTTGTCGAAAAAAATCCAGGACAGTTCTTTATATATCAGCGGGGAATCAGGGATATAAACTATTGCCTTATCCCTGAGCAGTTTGATTCCCTGGTATACCCAGTTCCACTTTTCTTCCGGGGTAGGGAACTCCACAGATATATTATAGGAGAGGTTCCATGCATTGAAGACCCATATCTCAGGGATATCAGGTTCCAAAGAACAGATCCAGTCTGATAACTGCACCAGTTCAAAATACTTTCCCTCTTCCTGAAGAGAAACGGCACGCATCCACAGGAAATCCAGCAGGATACTGCGAAAACCACCCAGCAGTACAGTGCTGAAAACCAGTTCTGGAGGCAGTTTTTTCAGAACATCTTTATCGGGTCTCAGCTTCTGCATATACCTGTTCAGTTGTAGCAGGGGAAAATCTGCCAGGTAGAATAAGATAATAGCCACCAGAAAAATCAGCAACCCTTTCCACCTTCTATTCATTTAACACCCCCAGTTCCCTTCGGGACAGATACAGGATGGCAAGAAGTAACAGGGGAACCGTACCCACCAGCACGATGCGGAGAAAAAGTCCTGCCAGATACATCATGGGCAGGAGAAGAGAATCGCCGATGTATGTGTGCGGCAGCGCCTTATTCAGAGATGGCAGTAGAAAAAGAGTGATACGCAGAATTACCTGAGAGAACCATTGAGAAATTACCGCTGTTCCCTGTGACCCTTTCGGGGTAAGGAAAGACTTGTAAATCAGGGAGATAAAACTGTGCAGGTATCCATTCAGTACAAAAACAGAGGTGGCAATAACCGCAGTGAGTGTGGAGGTGAGGCAGGAGAATAGAATCCCGAGGGCACAGATAAAACTCATCACCAGTAAGAGGTTTACCATTCCCCCAAGAAGATTTAACCAGTAGTTTCCAGCAGGATACAGTAGCCTGAAATCTTTTCTGGAAAATAGGATGCTCATGTTTCTGGGGTCAACGTTCTGATAGGTTATTTTTAACTCCCCGTTTTCACTGATAGCGTCAGGTGGAATACTCAATCGGTGTACCTTGCCGGCACTGACCTGAGTGATTATTTCATACGGAGCATTTTTGTTGTACCCTCCCAGAAGCCAGTATCCGACAGACTTCATTTGCTCAGTTTCCTGGGATGTGTGGAAACGATAGAGGAGTTCAATCTTTGCAGATTTTTCAACCCTCAGTCCTTTGAACCTCCACTCACCTTGACCATGGGGCGGAACGGGATAGGTCTCTCTGTCCGCGACAGAAGGGGCTCCCTGTATTTTCGTCGTGGAAATTAAACCGCTTTTCTCAACACCTGCTTTCCCGGTGTGTGATGGAAAAACCTCTCTGTAGGTTACAAAGACATTTTTTCCGCCGGGAAAGTTCTTGTTTACCTGTTGGGATACCCGCAGAGAAAAACCTGCCATGGATAGAAGAAAAAAAGTTAAAAGTAAGGTGTTGATTTCCAGAAGTCCAAGCCACTTTCCGACGATTACCTCCCAGCGTTTAATAGGTTTTACATCCAAGAGAAAAAGGGTCTTCTTTTTCCAGTCCCTGCTGATGGAAAAACTTGACAGCCCTATGTTTGCTACAGTCAGAACAATGGAGGTGAATAGAAAGGAATAGGTGATGAATACCTTGAACTTCCCTTCAGCGGTACCGTCTCCTGCCATGTTGGATGCCAACCAGGGGATACCAAGTAACACCATGGTGAGAATGAAAAAACCTGGCGTGTTTAGAAATCCCCGGAGTACATTTCGGGCGAGTGCTCTAATTCTAAAAATCATATCAGTACTTTCCAATAAAACTGCTTTAACAATTTAGGATTTTGAGAGCCAACCCCCCATAAGGTAAAATTGTTTAGACAAAACGATTAACCCTAAAAAAGGTCAGCATGAAATATA
>DYKC01000117.1 GCA_020722825.1 Vermiphilus sp. | reverse complement strand
GCAATCCCTGCAGCACAGACCTTGCCCTGGTGTATGGCGGAAAACAGTCCTGAAACCGCTATCGGCAGACAGGAAACGAGAATCTGCAGTCCCTGAAAAACCGTTACGGTTTTTATTGCACCGCCAAGGATACCGACCTTCATCAAAACCAGAAAACCTGTCAAGAAACCATATATGCCCTGGGTACCCGGTAGAGCAACGAGCAAAAGCATTATACCAAACTTTTCAGGCTCTTCGGACAAAACTCCATTGGCCTCCCTTCCTGCATACCCAATACCTATACTTGAACCTGTCCCGGACAAAAACACCGCAAGAGCAGCCCCGGTCAAAGCGTAAATTATACCCATATCCATTTTTCTGCCCTCCACCTCCAAACTGTAGCGGTAGTATTTATACCACGAAAAACCGTGCGATAAATCGCACCTCTACATTCCTTTTATCTTTTTTATCAACTCAGGGACGACCTCAAAAACATCCCCCACTATACCAAGATTGGCAACCCTGAATATCGGAGCATCAGGGTCCTTGTTTATGGCGATTATGTAGTCTGAGGTCTGCATACCTGCAAGGTGCTGTATTGCCCCAGAGATACCGCAGGCAATGTATATCTTGGGCTTGACGGTTTTACCGGTTTGCCCAACCTGATGAGGGTACGGTATCCATCCTGCGTCCACTGCGGCCCTGGAGGCACCAACGGTACCACCCAGAAGATCCGCCAGTTCTTTTATCAGTGCGAAGTTTTTTGGATCCTTGATTCCTCTTCCACCGGAGACAATGACCTCAGCCTCCTGAAGGTCAACTATATTTTCCACTTTTTCTTTTCCAAGTATCTGCACCCTGTTTTGAAAACCCTCTTTCAGGAAGGGTTCTACAATAAGTTGTGGTGGACCATCCGGGTTTAAAACCGCCGCCTCCTCAAAAATCTTCGGCCTTATGGTTGCCATCTGGGGTCTGTGGTTTTTACAGACAATCCTTGCCATAAGATTGCCGCCAAAGGTGGGTCTCGTCTGGATTAACAACTTCGTTTCTCCGTCAATATCTATATCAGTACAGTCTGCGGTCAAACCAGTTCTGATTTTCGCCGCAACCGAAGGTACAAAAGCCCGTCCCATCATTGTAGCTCCGGCAAGAACAATGTTTGGCATATATTTTGTAATCAACTGAGCCATTGCCATGGCATACGGTTCCTCCTGGAAATGTTCAAGGGCAACATCTTCTACAACATAGACCTTATCCGCCCCTCGTTTTCCAAGTTCCCCGGCAAGTTCCTTAACGTTGCTGCCGAGTAGCACCCCTGCAACCTTTTCACCGAGTTTCTTTTTTAGTTTCAAAGATGCATTGAGCATCTCCAGTGCCACATGAGAGAGTTTACCGTCCCTGGTCTCTGCAAAAAACCATATATCTTTATAACGGGTAAGGTCTGCTTTGAAAACCTGCTCTTCCTTTTTTTCCAGTGCTGCTTCCGGGCAGACCTTAACACACAAGCCACACAGGGTACAACTTTCATTTATGTGAAGTTTACCCTCTTTTATCTCTATTGCTCCAAAGGGGCACTGGTCAATACACCTTTTGCAAAGAGTACACTTATCATAAAATATCTTGATAGCCATTTATAAAGCCCCCAGATTTTTCAGTTCTTTCCTGAGTTCCTCAGCAAGTATCTCCGGTTCCCCTGTCAGTTTTCTACCCTCCTTTTGCATCTGCTCTGTCCAGACGTCCACAACCCTTGTTGGAGAACCATCCTGTCCGTAATAACGTTCATCTCCCTCAATCTCCTCGGATTTCCAAAGGTTAATCTGAGCCTTTCTCGCCTTTATCATCCCCTTAAGAGACGGAATTCTCGGCAGGTTTATCTCTTTTGTTACCGTTATTAAAACCGGCAGTTCAATTTTCAGGTCTTCATAGTGGTCTTCCATCAACCGGGTACACTCCATGCTGCCAGAAGATATATCTTCTATTTTACTGACATAGGTTATGTAGGGGATTGAGAGGTGGTTGGCAAGTTCAGCTCCAACCTGACTGGTACTGCCGTCCAGCGTCTCCCTGCCGCAGATAATTATATCAAACTTTCCTATTTTCCTTATGCCGCAACTGAGAATGTAAGAGGTAGCAAGGGTATCACTGCCAGCAAACTTGATATCACTCAGGAGTACCGCATCATCAACCCCCATTGCAATTGCATCTCTCAAGGCTTTCTCCGCCTGTGGAGGACCCATTGTTATCGCAGTAACCGACCCTCCAAATCTTTCCTTGAGCCGAACGGCTTCTTCTATCGCATAGTTGTCATACGGATTAATTATGCTCTCTACCCCTTCTCTGACAATCCTCTTGGTCTCCGGGTCTATCTTCACCTCAAACGTACCGGGGACCTGCTTGATGCATACTATAATCTCCATCAATCACTCCTTTTATTTCTCATTGCGAGGCGTATTTTGCCGTGGCAATCTCAACCTTAATGTAAGACATTTATTATACCACACTTCCTCTGATAGTTAAATCTTCACAATCTTCCCGGTGCGAAATGACTCATAGGCCTTGTCTGACCCTTAATAATTCATGAAAGAAGAAACTGAAATTTGCCAAACTCCTTATCTCTCGTGTATAACAGAGAGAAATTAGTTGATAGAAAGGGGGCTCAAAGTGGTGGAAGAGAAAATGGGACTGAATGAAGAAAATAGTGGGTAAAGGAGAACTGTCCAAATTTCCTAAAAATAGGGTGGTTTGACCTACGGCAAGAAAAATTTGACTTAATTTTGCTATTGTGATTAAATGTTGAATAAATTTGAACGAGGGGGTGATAAAAAAACAGAGAAAAAGAGAGTTTTAGAAGAAAGGTTGGAGTTTATGAATTATAAGGGTTGAGAAAAGCATAAGTTCATTATAAGAAGAATAGTTTAAAATCGCAAAGGAGGTGAAACGGGTATAATGATAAAGAGTTATCCACAGTTTCCTGTGGATAGTAAAAGAAGAAACTACTAATAATATTTTCTCTCTTTTACTTAACTCTATTTTATTATACCGTCGGAAATGAAT
>DYKC01000116.1 GCA_020722825.1 Vermiphilus sp. | reverse complement strand
TACCGACAGAGAGAAAAAGAAAAATAGCAAAACTCCCAAAAAGGTTGCAATTATTAAGGATTTATGGTTTCATTAATATTAAGAAGCGTCCAACTTGGGTAATAAAGGGGAGAAAAATAAGGATTCCAAGATGAAGAAAAACCTGCAGTTGCTGATTAAAATTCTTATAAGTTTTACCTTCCTTTTTCTTGTTTTCAGAAAGATTGATACATCTATGCTTCTTGAAACCCTCAGGGGCTGCTATCTGCCGATTGCCTTATTCGCACTTACTATCCTGGTACTTTTGTCATTTCTCCTGGCACTGAGATGGTTTGTATTGTTGAAAAATCATATCAGGTCAGATAAATTGGGCTATATGAACCTGTGGAAACTGACGATGGTCGGCATTCTCTTTAACAACTTCCTGCCTACCGGCTCAGGTGGTGACATAGCAAAGGTTTTCTATCTGGTAAAAGGTGAAGAGAAAAAATTACTCATTGGAAGTTCGGTGCTTATTGACAGGTTTATCGGTGCTATTACAGTCATAACAATGGGTGTATGTGCAGGTTTGTTTACTCCTCACATTCCTTTACAGACGAAATACCTGCTTATTATCCTTATGGCATGTCTGTTGTTCATCCTTTTGTTTTTCTCAAAAAAACGTTTTGCTTCAGTTCTGTCTGCCCCCTTTAAGAATCTTCTCCCGAAACGCCTCAGGATGAACCTTAAAAATATCTATGATGCCTTTAATAAATACCTGTCTTCAGGCAGACGGTTTTTACAGGCAATGGTGGTAAGTTTCATCCTGCAGAGTATTTCTATTTTTACAAACTATCTGATGGGTTTAGCACTTTTATGGGGACAGGGAACCGTACCCGGCATAAGTTTGTTCTACATCTACGTACCTTTGATATGGACATCAACACTTATTCCATCCCTCGGCGGGCTGGGCATCAGAGAATTTACATATGTCTATTTTTTTGCAGGGCATATGGGAGAAGAAAATGCCTTTGCACTTTCCATCCTTTTTTTGTTAAGTGTTATAGTCCAGAGCATCATCGGAGCGGTTATTTTGCTTTTTCTAAGAGTCCCTTCCGAGAAGCGGCAGTGAGTTCCTTTGCCCAGAATATTTTTACTCTGGGGAAAATGCTCATCACATCTTTTCTTTCAGGCATGGATGTGCCTTTTTGTAGCACCTTGGCAGTCCCAGCAGCAACAGCCATCTGCAGAGACCTCTCGGGTGTTTCCCCACGCGAAAAACAATATAAGAACCCCGCAAGAAAGGCATCCCCGCATCCTATGGTACTTAGAACTCTTACTGTGGGCGCACTGGCATAAAGAAACTTATTCTGTGAAAAAAGAATTGCTCCTTTTTCTCCAAGTGTCAGAAGAATAGTTGATACGCCGCCATTCAGGATATTTTTCAAAACTTTTCCAAGGATGGTAAACGACCTGATTGCAACACCTGATATTCTTTCAAATTCCCACAGGTTAGGTTTGATAATATCCGGCTTCCCGGCAATACCTTCCCTCAGCACCTCTCCGTCTGCATCCAGAACGGTCTTAACCCCTCTTTTGTTAACCTTTTCAATCAGATTCCTGTATATACTCTCGTTTAAACCAGGAGGAAGACTTCCCGAGATGGATATTATATCTTCTTTGCTGAATTTTATATCATCTATCAGCCTAAAAAATGCTCTTTCTTCTCTTTTTGATATATTCGGTCCCTGTTCATTAAATCTTAAAACGTTGTTTTTACCTGCGAAAAAATTGAAAACGCTCCTCACGTTCCCTTTTATGGAAACATACCTGTATCTTATTTTCTCTTCATCAAGAAGTTTCTTTAATAAATTGCCGTTACTACCGCCGAGAAAGGTAAGTGTTTCACATTCACACTTCAAAACGGAAAGCATTCTGGCAACATTTAATCCTTTCCCACCAGCATCAATACGTTTTTCTTCTATCCTGTTTATATCATCATATCTGATACGGGAAAGGTAGAATGTATAGTCAATGCTGGAATTGAGGGAGATGGTGTATATCATTGAATTGAGAATCAGAATCGGTCAGGTTCAGCAGTGTATCTTCTCTGTTTTCTTACCTTCCTCCTTCTATTTATCTGACTGGGTTTCTCGTAGAATTCTTTTTCTTTTATTTCTCTTATAATTCCTTCCCTTTCAACATCTCTTTTGAACTGTCTGAAAATTCTTTCAAAATCGGGATTCCTTCTCATTAAAAAAAGTCACCTCCTTGTCCCGAACTCCTGCCTCCACATAAACAAGAATCATACCTCATCAAGTGGAAATAGTTCCGCCCCACAGTGTCTGCACTGCTTTTCATCAAGTGTGTAGGTGTCAACCATAAAACAGTTACGGCATCTTATTGTCCTTTTTTTCGCCTTCACTTTTTTCTTTTCAGGTGTTTTTTCTTTGCTCATCGTTCAGTTTGAGACTATATCCTAACAATCTATGCGGAATAAATCTTTTTACAGCGATTTTCACAGGAGTATAAGCCTCATTAAATAATTCTGAATTTTATCTTACCACAATTCTATAATCCATGCAAATGAACAGCCTTCAGATTTCACAGTAGAAAAGATTTAGCATAATTATGACGGTGATAACTCTTAAATTACGTTTAAATATTCTCATATTTAGCCAATCTCTCCTTAAGAGAAATCAATAAAAGCCCCTTATTTCCACATTTCTTATCTCCCTCTTGATATAATTTCACAACATTATAAGCGTCATCCTTTATAATTCATAAACTCCAACTTTCCTCCTAAAACTCTCTTTTTCTATGTTTTTTTATCACCTACTGGTTCAAATGAGCACCGTATAGCACTGAGGGCGAATCGGTGAGCCCGTTGACAGAAGCCCGCAGGACAAGCCGGGTGAGGGTAATACCCACTCAAGTGGAGATAGCGGGAGTTGAACCCGCAACCTTCCGCGTGCAAGGCGGACGCTCTCCCATTGAGCTATATCCCCATTTATATTTATCTTTATCCAGAACCAAGGGTAACATATTATACCAGATGTTTGTTTACCGTCAATACCCGACTAACAACAAAATG
>DYKC01000115.1 GCA_020722825.1 Vermiphilus sp. | reverse complement strand
GAAAAGCCTGGAGTCTGTCAACCTTTTCCAGGACGATATACCCCCTTTCCCGTTTCCCCAAAGGGGGAAAAGCCTGGAATCTGTCAACCTTTTTCAGGACGATACACCCCCTTTCCCGTTTCCCCCAGGGGGGAAAAGCCTGGTATTATTTGAAGTTTTTTAATTTACAAAAAATATTTAACGATGATATTTTCAAAGATTATTAATCTGAGTAAACATACTCACGGAGCTGATAAAAATACAAAAAGTAAAGCCCGTGATTTAAGAAAGAAAATGACGGAAGCTGAAGAGTTGCTATGGAAAAAGTTGAGAAGGAAGCAAATAAACGGATTACATTTCAGAAGGCAGCATCCTTATGGTATGTATATTCTGGACTTCTATTGTGACAAAGCAAATCTGGCGATAGAAATAGACGGGAAGATACATGATTACAAAAAAGATTACGACCAGGAGAAGGATGAATTTCTGAGGCATACGGGAATAAATGTACTGAGATTTAAAAATGAAGAAGTAATAAAAGACACAGAAAAGGTATTGGAAGAAATCAAACAACACATAAATAAACAAAATATTTAAATAAAACTGAATGCTTCAATTTCCCCCTTTGGGGAAAAACAAAGGGGGTAGTTTACAAGGGTATTAATATATGAAAGTATCGGTAATAATTTCTGGCTTATCTTTTATCTTTTATCTTTTTTCTTGTTCAAAGAATAATAAACCAATCGACAGATTCGCTCTCGTAAGCCGCCATAATGTTGAAATCAAAACAATCGACAGCCTCAATTCCCTAACTGTTGGTAACGGCAGGTTCGCTTTTACGGTTGATATTACCGGCCTGCAAACTTTCCATGAGTACCATGCCGGAGGCATTCCTCTGGGTACCATGGCCGACTGGGGCTGGCACAGCAAAATTAACACTGAAGGGTACTCTCTTGAACAGGTTTACCGTACATGGAATGTGCATGGACGTAAAATTGATTATGTGCACAGATACTCCAATCGGCGCGATTCTTTAAAATACAGAGCTTCAGAATGGCTCAGGGAAAATCCGCATAAGATACACCTTGGAATGATAGGCTTCGATTTTCAGGGAATTGACAGACCGGATAAAAGTATCATTCAGAATCCTGCTCAGAAACTTAATCTCTGGGAAGGAAGTATAGAAAGCAGATTCAGTGTTAACGGTGAAACAGTAAAAGTAAAGACACTCTGTCATCCTCAGCTTGATTTGATCTCATCATCAGTGGAATCACAGCTTCTGACAGATAATAAGCTCAGGATAAAGATCCATTTTCCAATGGGTATACCGGGTCAGACAGCGTATGACTTCAGTCAGCCAGGCAAACACATCACTGAAATAATTTCGGAAACAGATAGTATGGTTATTTTCAGACGTCAGCAGGATGAGGATATTTATTATGTTAAATTGTATAAACCCGGTTCTGTTCTGGTAAAAGGGGAGGAGCAACATCAATATTTTCTGGAAGCAAAACCTCGTGATACACTTTTGCAGTTCTCCTGTCTCTTCTCAAAGGAATTGCCTGATGAAGATATTTTGCCCGGTTTCAGTGAAACTAAGGCAGCCTCGGCTGCTTTCTGGAAAGATTTCTGGAGCACCGGCGGGGCTGTTGATTTTTCGGAATGTACAGATCCCAGAGCATTTGAGCTTGAGAGAAGAGTGATTCTTTCAAGATACCTGACACGCATCCAGTGCGCGGGCGATTTTCCTCCTGCAGAAACAGGCCTGACATACAACACATGGTACGGAAAATTTCACCTCGAGATGCACTGGTGGCATGGAGTACATTTTGCCCTCTGGCAGAAAGAGAAAATACTTGAAAATCAGATGCAGTATTATTTCAGGATTTTGGATAAAGCTATTGCCACAGCCCGTCATCAGGGATATGCCGGCGTGAGATGGCCCAAGATGACAGACCCCGAAGGTAATGAAAGCCCGAGCAACGTCGGTCCCTATCTGATCTGGCAGCAACCCCATTTTATTTATTACGCTGAACTTTTATACCGGAATGCAAAAGACAAAATGTCAATTCTTGAAAGATATAAAGACCTGGTTTTTGCCACTGCTGATTTCATGGCCTCTTACGCCTGGTATGATTCCACGCAGAACAGATATATTCTGGGGCCGGCACTTATATCAGCCCAGGAGAGCCTGCGGCCTGAAACTACTGTTAATCCGGCTTTTGAACTGGTGTACTGGTACTGGGGATTGAAAACAGCTCAGGAATGGAGAAGACGTCTGCGGCTGGTACCCGATGAGCGATATGCTGATGTGCTGAAGAAGTTGTCACCTCTACCGGTAAAGGATAATCTTTATCTCTGTTCGGAGGACACACAGGATACATGGGAGAATCAGCGGTATATGAGCGATCATCCAATCATCGCGGGCATTTCGGGAATGATACCTGAAACAGGTTTTGTTGATAAAGACATACTGAAAAACTCGCTTGATAAAATCCAGCAGGTCTGGAACTGGCAGTCGTGCTGGGGATGGGATTTCCCGCTGCTGGCAATGTCGGCCGCTTCAGTCGGCAGAGGAGAACAGGCGATTGATTTTCTGCTGATGGATGCTCCAAAGAACAGATATCTTCCGAATGGCCATAACTTCCAGGATGCAACAAGGCTGATGATTTATCTGCCTGGTAACGGAGGATTGCTTACTGCCGTAGCTTATATGTGTACAACCAACACTTTTCCGAAAAACGGAAAATGGAAGGTGAAATGGGAAAATCTTAATTCGATAAATTAACAGGTTGGGTTTAACGTCCTTGTTCAGCCGTTATTAAAATTTGAAATGCAAACGGATCGCTCCTATTGATCTTACCCCTTTCCCGTTTCCCCCACGGGGGAAAAGCCTGGAGTCTATCAACCTTTTCCAGGACGATATACCCCCTTTCTCGTTTCCCCCACGGGGGAAAAGCCTGGAGTCTGTCAACTTTTTTCAGGACGATATACCCCCTTTCCTGTTTCCCCCAAGGGGGAAAAGCCTGGAGCCTGTCAACCTTTTTCAGAACGATATACCCCCTTTCCCGTTTCCCCC